>DATCRS010000027.1:0-5782 GCA_036568845.1 Devosia sp.
CATCCGCACCCTCATCCTTCCCGCCCTCTTGGCGATGGCCCTTGCCTCGCCGGTGCGTGCCGAAATGAACTCGCCCTTTCCCGCCGTGAAGCCGCAGGGCTCGCCGGCTGAGTGCAAGGACGCGCCTCCCGAGCCTGTGGTCAGCCTTGCCGTCACCAGCATCTACGATCAGTCCGACCGAAGCCGCTCGACTATCGATGACGACCAGTTCGACACCTACACCGAAGGCATGTCGGGTCTGCGCGATTTCCTCAGTTACGTGACCAAGGCCGCCAGCGACTACGTCGCCTCGGACGGCAAGAAGGTCGCCAAAGCCGCCTGTGCGCTCGCCTGGATCGACGCCTGGGTGAGGGGCGACGCGATGAGCGATCTCGAGACCCGTCAGTCGGCCCTGAGCTCCACCCGCATCGTCGCAGGAATGGGCATGGCCTATCTGTCGATCCGCCCCTATGCGGAGGCCATCGGCTACGACACCGCCGCGCTGGAGGCTTGGTTCAAGGCACGGGCGCGCGACTTCATGTCCGTCTACGAGGACTCCGGCGATCGCAACTCCAATCGTTCCAATCACCGCTATTGGGGCGGCTTCGCCGTCGCCGTCGCCGGTGTCGTGGCGGACGATCGCGAGCTGCTCGACTGGGGTATCGAAAGTTATCGCATCGGCGTCTGCCAGATCGATGCGCGCGGCGCCCTGCCGCTTGAGCTCGAACGCGACAAGAAGGCCCGCGACTACCATCTCCACGCCACCGCGCCGCTGGTGATGATCGCAGAGCTGGCCGAGGCCAACGGCACTGACGCCTACGCCTTCTGCGACGGGGCCATGCACCGGCTGATCAAGTTTGCCCTGACGTCGGTTACCGATCCCGACGAAATCGAAGCGATCACCGGCGCAAAGCAGGTGAAGCTCCCCACCGACGACGGCGCCATCCGCGGCGACCGTCTGGCTTGGGTGGAGCCGTACTTCAAGCGCTTCGGCGGCAGCGAAAAAGACTACGGCATCAAGCTCAGCCGTCCGCTCTTTTCCTCCAACCTGGGCGGTCGCCTGACCTCGATGGTCGGCGCCAAGTCCAGCTGAACGCATGGGAGATCGACCATGAAATCGCTTCTCGCCTCCGTCGCCCTCGTTCTCGTTCTCGCCACTCCTGCATTCGCGCGCGACAACTCGGCCGAGGTGGGCGAGCCGTTCAAGCCTGGCCCGGTGGTCGATCTCGCGATCGAATATCCGCGCGTGAAACGCCAGATCTTCGTGCCGCGCCCCGACGGCAAGCGCGATCAATTGCAGCACCTGCTCTATCTCGCCGAGTCCGCCGACACCCAGCGCAAGCGCGGCCTCGGCTACCGCAAGCTCGCAGAGATCTTGTTGAAGGCCGGCCGCGGTGCGGAGGCGATGCGGGCCTACGAAGCGGCGGCACTGCAGGGCGATGGTCCCTCCGCGACCACCATCATGCGTGAGCATGCCGAAGGCCGCTATGCCCCGGTCTGGCTGTCGGAACTTGTGCCGCTCGTCTACCTCCCGCGCGCCAAGGCCGACGGCACCGGCGGCCCGCTCCTGATGGCGGAGCTTGCCGGGAAAGTCGCCGGCATTGGGACGCCGGACGAGTGGCTGAAGCTTGCCGCTTCGCGCGGCTCCACCACCGCGACAGTGAAGCTTGCAGAAGCCGCCGAGCGCCGGGGCAAGATCAAGTCGGCCGCCGGGCTCTACGCGTCGATCGACAAGATCTCCAAGCTCGATCGCGCCCTGCGCCAGGCCAAGGTCAGTCTCCTGGGCGACGGCCGCAAGGCCAATGCCGATCTTGCCCTCGCCTGGCTCGACTACGCCGCTTCGATGGACGCCGCCGCGACCGCCAAGGTTGCCGGCAGCCTGTGGCGCAAGGAGGTCGGTTCGGACTCTGCGCGCAAGCACCTGCTCGACGTTGCGCTGGCTGGTGGCGTCGATCCGCAGGGTGGCAAGGGCGGTTACTTCACCCGCCTGCGCGAGGCCAAGACCGAGGAAGAGCGCACCAAGCTCCTGGCCGAGATCAAGACCGCCGCCGACGCCGGCAACGCCAGCGCGTCCCTGGCCTACGCGCAAGACCGGCTCGCCCAGGCCGATCCGGCGCTGGAGGACGACGCTTACGGCTATCTCCTCGCGGCCATAGTTGCCGGCCTCGAGCCGGCCATCACGGACGCCGCCGGCCGGCTCGTGGCGCTGCCGGCGGACTCGCCCCGGGTCACGCCCCTGCTCGAGGCCATGGAGAAGGCGGCCGACGCTGGGACGGTCTCGGCCATGTGGTCGCTCGCCGACCTTTATGCCTGGGGCGGACCGATCCCGGCCGATCAGGAGAAGAGCCTCGGCTACATGCGCGCGGCCGCCGATGCCGGCCATGTCGAGGCGCAGTTCCGCCTTGGGCTCCACTTCGCCCAGCAGACCGGCAACCCGGAAGGGCCGGAACTCGCGCGCCACTATCTCGAGGCGGCCGCCAAGCAGGGATCCGCGCCCGCCGAAGCCTACCTCGCGGGCCTCAAGCCCCAAGTCTGACTACCGAGCACTAGCGTCAACAAGCATGAGGGTACTGCGATGCTGCAGAACTACGCATCCGAGTTCGTGAGCTGGCTGCGCAACGACGCGTTGCCGATCTGGTGGCAGGCCGGGGCCGACCGTGTGAATGGCGGCTTTGTGGAAACCATCGGGCTCGATGGCGTGGCGACCGACGCCGCCCGCCGCGGTCGCGTTCAACCCCGTCAGGTCTACTGCTATGCTCTGGCCGGCAGACTCGGATGGTCTGGTCCCTGGCAGCAGGCGCTGACCCATGGCCTCTCCTATTTCACCGAGAAATACTGGCTCGACTCCGGCTATTTCGCCAACGCCGTCACGCCCGCCGGGGCTGTCGTCGACGACAGTTTCGACCTTTACAACCAGGCCTTCGCCCTGTTCGGCTTCTCACAGGCGGCGCAGGCCGTTCCCTCGCTTGCCGCGGATATGGAGGCCCGCAGCCTCAGCCTGCTCGACATGCTGCGGACCCGCTTCGCACATCCCGCCGCCGGCTTCCGCAACGACCTGCAGCAGAGCCTGCCGCTCAAGTCCAACCCGCATATGCATCTCTTCGAAGCCGCCCTGGCCTGGGAGGAATACAGGGGCAGGGGTGTCGGACCGTGGTCCGACCTGGCCGACGAAATCGCTGCGCTCGCCATGACCAGCTTCATCGACCCGCGCTCGGGTGCCCTGCGCGAGTTCTTTGCTGCCGACTGGTCACCCTTTCCGGGCGCAGAGGGTCGCATTGTCGAGCCCGGCCACCAGTTCGAATGGGCCTGGCTCCTCACCCGCTGGGGCCAGGACCGCGAAAATGCCGACGCGCTGGTCAAGGCCGAACGGCTGTTCGAGATCGGCATCCGCCACGGCATCTGCCCCACCCGCCGCGTCGCGGTGATGGCACTCCTCGACGACTTCTCCGTCCATGACCAGACCGCGCGCCTCTGGCCGCAGACCGAGTGGCTCAAGTCCTCGCTCCGCCTCGCCAGCGTCAGCACCGGCCTCAAGGAAGATTATTATCTCGCCTCCGCCGCCGAGGCCTGTGCCGCCATGCGGCTCTTCCTCGACGTCCCGCTGCGCGGCCTCTGGCGCGACAAGATGCACCAGGACGGCACATTCCTTGCCGAACCCGCGCCGGCGAGCTCATTCTACCATATCGCCTGCGCCATCGACGAGCTGCGTCAGTCGATGGGCATGGCGTTCAAGGACGAGGAACCGGTCGCCGCATAAGCCGACCGGCGACGCCTCGATGTGGCTCGAAGCGTGCCTAGATGGTAGCCGTTCTGGCCGTCGCCGGTCCGGTCAGCAATCCGTCAACCTTAATCGTCGCTGACCCGAACCCATCCAAATCGGATCGATTTGGCTAAAATGCCAAAATCCGGGGTTCACGGGAACACGTCACGCTCGTCGAGGGGCCGCATCACGCCCTGGGGAGACGAGGCCATGACGGCGACAGCGACTTACGGGGTAACCAGCGATCCATATCTCAACGGTGTGCTGAGCGGCGTGAAGTGGGGCGTGGGGACGCTCACCTTCAGCTTCCCGCAGGACGCCACCTTCTACGGCACCAGCTACGGCAGCGGCGAGAACCTCAACAATTTCGAGGCCTTCACGCCGGCGCAGCAGGCGGCGGTACGGAAGGTCCTCGACATGATCTCGTCGGTCGCCAACCTCAACTTCACCGAGGTGATCGAAACGGCGAGCGTGCACGGCGAACTGCGCTACGCCGAGTCCGACAGCACCGGCACCGCCTGGGCCTATTATCCCAGCACCTCGGCTCTGGGCGGCGACGCCTGGTTCAACAACACCAAGAACTACTTCGACAACCCGGTGGTGGGGACCTACGGCTTCCTCACCATGATGCACGAGACCGGCCATGCGCTCGGCCTCAAGCATCCGCACGAGGTGCGCGGTTCGTTCGGCGCCATGCCGGTGGAGATGGACTCGCTCGAGTTCACGGTGATGAGCTACCGCTCCTATGTCGGCGCTTCCACCAGCACCGGCTACACCAACGGCTATGGCAGTTATCCGCAGTCGCTGATGATGTACGACATCGCCGCGCTGCAGAAGATGTACGGCGCCGACTACACCACCAATGCCGGCAACACCGTCTACAGCTGGAGCGCCACCACCGGCGAGATGCTGATCAACGGCGTGGGGCAGGGTGCTCCGGCGGCCAACAAGGTGTTCATGACCCTCTGGGATGGCGGCGGCATCGACACCTACGACTTCTCAAACTACTCGGGCGGGGTGAAGGTCGACCTTAATCCGGGCGGCTGGAGCACCACCTCCACCACCCAGCTCGCGAGCCTCGGCAGCGGCCAGCTGGCGCGCGGCAACATCGCCAATGCGCTGCTCTTCGAGGGTAGCGTCGCTTCCCTCATCGAGAACGCCATCGGCGGCGCCGGCAACGACACGCTGATCGGCAACCAGGCCGACAACGTCCTCACCGGCGGCAAGGGCAACGACGTGATCGATGGCGGTGCCGGCAACGACACGGCCGCGTTCTCGGGCCGCCAGGCCGACTATTCCTGGTTCCTCTCGGGCGAGGACACCTGGACCATCACGGATCTGCGCACCGGCGGCGACGGGACGGATACGCTCAAGCGCATCGAATACCTGCAGTTCAGCGACGCCAAGGTCACCATCGGCACCGTGCAGCAACCCCAGCCGCCGCCGACCGAGCCGGTGGTCGTCAACGTCGCGCCGGTCGCGGCCAGCGACAGCTACACAGCCACCAAGAACACTAAGCTCAGCGTAACCGCCGCCAACGGTGTTCTCGCCAATGACAGCGATGCCGAGGGCCAGGCGCTGACCGCAACGCTGGTCAGCGGTCCGTCCAAGGGCACGCTCGTCTTCCGCGCCGATGGGTCGTTCGATTATACGCCGGTCAAGAACTTCACTGGCACGGTCTCCTTCACCTACAAGGCCGGGGATGGCACCGACAGTTCCGCGGCAACGACAGTGTCGATCGCCGTCGGCGGCGGCACCACCACCAGCAAGAACGGCAAGGGCAATGGCGGGGAAAGCATCGAGGAAGATCAGGCTCCCGCGCCTGCCGTCGACACGCTGGCCACCTTCATGAGCCAGGTCACCGGCAATGGCATGGTCGTGCCGCGGGCCTCGACCGCCGACAAAATGCTGGGCGAGCTCAACACCACGCTCTCCGGCCTCAACCACGACATGGCGAAGGGCGCGGGCCTCGAGCATCTCTTCAACTGGTCGTCGGACCACGGCGAGCTCGATCTCGCCGGCCTGCCCGGCCACGTCCCGAGC
>DATCRS010000028.1:0-2418 GCA_036568845.1 Devosia sp.
GTGCACGGCTCGCCCCTCGGCAAGGAAGAACTCGCCGCTGCCAAGGAAAAGCTGGGCATCACCTACCCGGCGTTCGAAATCCCGATGGAAACGCTCAACGCCTGGCGCGCCGCCGGCACCCGCTCGGCCAATGCCCGCGGCGACTGGCAGGGCCGCCTCGCCTCCGCACCGGCGGAGAAGCGCGCCGAGTTCGAACGCCGCATCGAGGGTAGGCTGCCCGACGCCTGGAAATCGGCCATCGACGAGTTCAAGAAGAAGCTCGTCGCCGACAAGCCCAAGGTCGCGACCCGCAAATCGAGCCAGATGGCGCTCGAAGTCATCAACAGGGTGCTGCCCGAGACCATTGGCGGCTCGGCCGACCTGACCGGCTCGAACCTCACCAACACGCCCGAAACCCTGCCCTTCACCGCCACGGACCGCACCGGGCGCTATATGCGCTATGGCATCCGCGAGCACGAAATGGCGGCGGCCATGAACGGCATCGCCCTGCACAAGGGCCTAATCCCTTATGGCGGCACGTTCCTCGTCTTTACCGACTACGCCCGCCCGGCGATCCGCCTCTCGTCCATCATGGGCCAGCGCGTTATCTATGTGATGACGCATGACTCTATCGGGCTCGGCGAAGACGGCCCCACGCACCAGCCAGTCGAGCACTTGTCGGCCCTGCGGCTCATCCCCAACCTCCTCGTCTTCCGCCCTGCCGACGCGGTGGAAACGTTGGAATGCTGGCAGCTTGCCATCGAAACCAAGGATCATCCCTCGATCCTGGCGCTTAGCCGTCAGAACTTGCCGGCACTCCGCACCACGGACTCGGCCGAGAACCTTTGCGCCAAGGGCGCCTACGTGATCGCCGGCGACAAGGATGCCGATGCGGTGATCTTCGCCACCGGCTCGGAAGTCTCGATTGCCGTCGCGGCGCTCGAGTTGCTCAAGGAGAAGGGCATTTCCGCCAAGGTCGTTTCCGTCCCGTCGATGGAGCTCTTCGCCAGGCAGCCCGATGCCTACAAGGCCGATATCTTCGGCAAGGCCCGGGCCCGCGTCGCCGTCGAGGCCGGGCTGGAGATGAGCTGGAGCAAGCTGCTTGGCGACAGGGGCCGCTTCGTTGGTATGCACGGTTTCGGCGCCAGCGCCCCGGCTGAAGCCCTCTACGAGCACTTCGGCATTACCCCCAAAGGCGTTGTTGAAGCCGTCACGGCCCAGTTGTAAGAAGCCGCCTCCTCCTTCTTTCTATCCTCAGGGAGCCTTTCATGGCTGTACGCGTCGCAATCAATGGCTTTGGCCGCATCGGCCGCAACATCCTGCGCGCCATTGTCGAAAGCGGCCGCAACGACATTCAGGTCGTTGCCGTCAACGATCTCGGCCCGGTCGAAACCAATGCGCACCTGCTGCGCTACGATAGCGTGCACGGCAAATTCCCGCATGAGGTGAAGGTCGAGGGTGACACCATCTCGACAGGCGGCCAGACCTTCAAGGTCACCGCGGTCAAGGATCCGGCGACCCTGCCGCACAAGGATCTCGGCGTCGACATCGTGCTCGAATGCACCGGCATCTTCACCAGCAAGGAGAAGGCCTCGGCCCACCTCACCGCCGGCGCCAAGAAGGTGATCGTTTCGGCTCCGGCCGAAGGCGCCGACCTCACCGTGGTCTACGGCATCAACCATGCCCAGCTCGGCAAGGAGCACGTCGTCATCTCGAACGGCTCGTGCACCACCAACTGCCTCGCCCCCATGGCCAAGGTGATGAACGACCTCGTCGGCATCGAAAAGGGCATGATGACGACGATCCATTCCTACACGGGCGACCAGCCGACGCTGGACACCATGCACAAGGACCTCTATCGCGCCCGCGCCGCGGCTCTCTCGCAGATCCCGACCTCGACCGGCGCCGCCAAGGCTATCGGCCTCGTGCTGCCCGAACTCAAGGGCAAGCTCGACGGCATCTCGATCCGCGTCCCGACCCCCAACGTATCGCTGGTCGATCTGAAGTTCGTCGCCAAGCGCGCCACCACGCCGCAGGAAGTCAACGACGCGCTGGTGGCCGCTTCCGAAGGGGCGCTCAAGGGCGTGATGACCTTCACGCGCCACCCGCTGGTCTCGAGCGACCTCAACCATGATCCCCATTCGTGCACCATCCTGCTCGACCAGACCAAGGTGATCGACGGCAATTTCGTCAACATCCTCGGCTGGTACGACAACGAGTGGGGCTTCTCCAACCGCATGGCCGACGTGACGGCGGTCTTCGCCAAGACGCTGTGAACGAAGACGCCCTGAGCGGCAACGCACCGATATTGCAAAAGGCCCCGGTTCGCACCGGGGCCTTTGTTTTGCCGCGCCCGGCTATGCGTTGCTGGCCGAGTTTGCTATAGCGCGCCAAGGAAACGACAAAAGCGGGAAGAGCAAGAATGGCCGGCTTCAAGAC
>DATCRS010000029.1:0-3939 GCA_036568845.1 Devosia sp.
TCCCCGAACAAGACCACGACTTCCTCCGCTCCGTCGGCGTCGCCGAAATTTTCGGTCCCGGCACCAACGTGCTGGAGGCCGCGTTCTCCGTGCTGAACCAGATCGAGGGAAGGCTGTCTAATCGATGATCGGCCGCCTCAACCACGTCGCCATTGTCGTCCCCGACCTCGCCGCGGCGGCCGCAAAGTACCGCGACCTGCTCGGCGCCACAGTGCATCACGCACACGACCTGCCAGAGCACGGGGTCACCGTGGTCTTCGTTGAACTCGAAAACACCAAGATCGAGCTGATGAAGCCGCTGGGCGACAACTCGCCAGTGGCGAGGTTCCTTGCCGAACATCCGTCGGGCGGCATGCATCATGTCTGCTTCGAAGTCCCCGACATCGCCTCGGCTGCCCGCACCCTGGTGGAAGGCGGCGCCCGCATCCTCGGGGACGGCCAGCCGAAGACCGGTGCCCACGGCCTCCCCGTCCTCTTCCTCCACCCCAAGGATTTTGACGGCACGCTCATCGAGCTCGAAGAGGTCAAACCGGATTTGCAGCCGGCTTAGTGGCGCCCGCCCTCGGGGTTCGACACGCTCACCATGAGGGCTCAGGTTGGCCGGCGATCTCAGTAGACCTCATCCTGAGCGTGTCGAAGGACGAGGTCGTGGCACCATCATCCCAATCTCACAACGAACCGCGCCGAAAAATCCCCCTCCCACCACATCGGGAAATTGGTGCCCCATTTGTTGTTATGGAGGTTGAACCGCACCCCACCGGAAAAGTCCGGCGGCCGCTTCTCGAACGGCATGAACGGCGAGGCCGCCGGCGCCACCAGCGGCGCATCGAGCGGGGTGATCTCGAACCCTTTGCCGCGAACTCCGAACACCGCCTGCAGTTGCCCCCCACCGAAGGGTGCGACGCGTCCGGCCGTCTGCCAGAGGCCCATCTTCAGGAATTCCCAGTCGCCCGCATCTGCCGGCGTGAAGGTGACGAAGCTCGCTTCCGGCATGCGGTTGGCCGGCTTGTTGATCATCCGCACGGAAATCTCGAGGCGGTTTTCGTCCAGCGCCCGAAAGCCGTAGTCGACCCGCGCCGGCGCGCCGAGCTCGGCATGCGCGGCCGCATTCATCATTCCGTCCGGAGCAGGGGCGTAGACGGACGAGCGCGCTGTCTTTGCCCTCTCGAGCCCCGGCTTGCAATGGTCCAGAACGGCCCATACTTCGCGATGCGTGAGGTAAGAGTCCATATGCGCGTCGACATCCGCCGCGTCATAGCTCTCGTAGCGGTAGCCCAGCAGGCTCCCATTGGCCCCGATGATCGCGTGCCCCGCCGGCGAAGTGATCGACACCACGTCGCCGGTCGGCCCGCGTTCCACTCGCCAGCCTTCCGCCCCGACATCCTCGGGCTCCTGCACTGCCAGCGCCCGGTCAAGATCCGCCGTGCCGAGCGTCGCGACGGCGGCATCCATATAGGCCCGCTGCTCGCCCCAGCTCTGCTCGGTATAGGCGAAGCGATAGTCGGTCTTCCGCAGTCGCTCGAACTCCGCGCGGTCCCATGCCGTCTCATCGCGCAGGTACGATTTGATGTCGACGCCCCAGGTGTGCTCGGCCACCATAGCCAGTCCCCGCCCGAAGGCACGGCGCTCGTTGGTCAATCCCTCGGCGGCGAACTGGTCGTAGAGCCGCTGCAGCGCCAGGAAACGCTTGAGCTTGATCGGATCCGACCCGGCCCCGTGGATCCATGAATCCCCCAGTTCGATATCGACGACGGGGAACTCCGTCCGCCGCCCCCACAGCACTTCGCCATAGGCATCGAGCGTCGACGCCTTCACCGTGACGTCCGGATGTTGCCGCGCCAACTCGCGATAGACATCCGCCGTCTGCGGCACGCTCTGCGGCCCGATATTGTCGCTCGTGTGCGCGAACGAGAGCCCCTCGTCGAACCCCTCGGGAAAGTGCGTCGCACCATAGCTCTTTTGGTACATCACCACCACTTCCGAGCCGTCCGGCGCGCGCCAGCGGAAAATGTCGGGCGCCTCCGGCGGCGGCGAGGCGGTGTTGACCCCCAGATGGAGGAACTTCACCCCCGCCTGCGCAAGCAGCGGCACGATGCCGAGCGTATGGCCCGGCACGTCCGTCATCTTGGCTGCAGTGGTTGTCTTGCCGAAGCGCTTGTCGAGCTCGGCCGAATACGAGAGCCCGGCGCGAAAGAGGTCCGGGCTCATCAGCTCCGAATGCGTTGTGAACGGCAGGGCATGCCAACGGATCAGCCCGCGCTCGATCGCCCGCTCCAGCCGCGCCACCCTGTCCCAGGGCTGTGTGGCCAAATGGTCGGCGATGAGCCAGGCCCCCGTCGTCCAGATGAACTTGGGCTCCTCCGGGTTCTCCTCGAAGAAATGCTCGCCGGTCTCGATCGCCTGCGGAATGAACCGCTCATGATACTGCGTCCTGACCTTCGCCGCGTGGTCGGTAAAGCCGATGTCGAGATGCGTCTTGAAGACGAGATGGATGGTCTTGCGGGCCATAGGGGAGGTCCTCAGCCCACGGTGCCGCGGACGACGAGCTTGGTCGAAATCGTTTCGGTGAGCGACGGCGCCGCCGGGTTCTTTAGTCGCCTCAAAATCAGCCGCACCAACGCCCGCGTCCTCTCTTCGAGGTCGAACTTCACCGTGGTGAGATTGTAGCTCTTCCAGTGCGACTGGTTGATGTCGTCGAAGCCGGCCACCATCACGTCCTGAGGCACTTTGAGGCTCAGTTCGTGGCGCAGCGCGTCGAGCGCTCCGAAGGCGCTCTGGTCGTTCACCGCAAAGATCGCATCCGCGCCGTCGCCGAGGCGGAAGAGGTCGATCGTGGCCCGATAGGCGGTATCGTAGCTGTAGTCGCCGGCAACCAGGATCGGTTCGCCCAGCCCGTGCTCGGCCATGATCGTCTCGACCATGCGCTGGCGCGATCGCGCCCCCAGCGAACTGGTGAGCCCGCCGAGGAAGGCGATGCGCCTCGCGCCATAGCCCTGCATCAGCGCCACCGCCTGCTCGAGCCCATCGCGCTGCAATACCTCCAGCCGGTCGATCAGCGGCGCGGGCTCAGTGGCCTCCGGCTGATCCTCGCCGTCCGGATAGTCGATATAGATCGGCACCGCCCGTTCCAGTACCCGCGACAGCATCTGCGGCCTGACATTTTCCGCATAGGCGATCACCGAGTCCGGATTGAACCCCTTCATATAGGTGAGCAGCGTCTCGTCCAGGCTCAGGTCGCGCCGGGTCTTGAACAGCAGCGTCGCAAACCCCTCGGCCTGCAGCAGGCTGGTCAGCGCGTCGACCTCCTGGCTCTCCCAGGGGCTCGACACGTCCGGCACGATCAGGGCCACGAGATGCGAGCGGCCGGTGACCATGGAGCGCGCCGCCATGTCGGGCGTGTAGTTGAGCTCTTGCGCGACTCTCAGGATATGGTCGCGTTTTTCCGGCTTGATGGAGGCGTGCGGGTTGAAGGCGCGGCTCACCGCGACGCGGGAAACGTTCGCGGTTCTCGCCACCATATCGGCTGTGGCCCGGCCCCTCGCCCGTATCGTCTGCTCGGCCAAAAGGTCTGTCCTGCTGCCCTAAAATGAAATCGTGTGCAAAACTTTGTGCCGTGGCGCTCATGCGCTGTCAAGCGCGGGAAGTCGCAACGCTACCCGAAACTCTGGCATAATTCCTTGAAATCGCAGAGAATATGACAATTCCGTCAGATAGAATGAACGTTCCACGCAAGCTGTCATCCCGTTGTCACGCGCAACGGGCATTCTATCTCTTGACGGGGAATGAAAGCGTGTTCATTCTCTGCTCGTGAACGCGAAGGGGAGGTTGCGGCACGCGCCCTCCGCTCGCATTTCGCCAATTCAGGCTGCCGGACAGTGAGCCGCGGCCGCCACAGGGAGGAGTTTTCGCGATGAGCAATCGCCTGCGCGCGCTCTATTT
>DATCRS010000030.1:0-12054 GCA_036568845.1 Devosia sp.
GGTCAGCGCATCGAGGGCGGCCCTGGTGCGATCGGCATTGCGGGTGCGCCGCACCTCCGCCAAGCGGGCGATCTGCTCGTCTCTCACCCTGGCGTTGTCGACCTCGCGGAACGGGATCGGCGGCTCGTTCTCGAGCCGGTAGCGGTTGACGCCGACGATGACGTCCTCGCCGCGGTCGATGCGGGCCTGCCGGATGGCCGCGGCCTTCTCGATTTCGAGTTTCGGCAAGCCCGACTGCACGGCCTGGGTCATGCCGCCCATGGCCTCGACCTCGGCGATGAGGGCAGCGGCCCTGTCCACGAGGTCTGAGGTTAGGCTTTCGATGTAGTAGGAGCCGCCGAGCGGGTCGACGACGTCGGTCACCCGGCTCTCATGCTGCAGGATGAGCTGCGTGTTTCGCGCTATGCGGGCGGAAAATTCCGTCGGCAGGGCAATGGCTTCGTCGAAAGAGTTGGTGTGGAGGCTCTGCGTGCCGCCGAGCACCGCCGCCAGCGCCTCGATGGTGGTGCGGACGATGTTGTTGTGCGGGTCCTGCTCGGTGAGGGAGACACCGGACGTCTGGCAGTGGGTGCGCAGCATCTTGCTCCGCGGGTCCCTGGCGCCGAGATCGGTCATGATTTTCGACCACAGGGTGCGGGCGGCGCGAAGCTTTGCGACTTCGAGGAAGAAGTTCATGCCGATGCCGAAAAAGAAGCTCAGCCGGCCCGCGAAAGCATCGATGTCGAGGCCGCGGGCCTGCGCGGCGCGCACATAGGCGGCGCCGTCGGCGAGGGTATAGGCCAGTTCCTGCACTGCCGTCGCGCCCGCCTCGTGCATGTGGTAGCCGGAGATGGAAATGGAGTTCCACTTGGGCATGTGCTCGGCGGTGTGGGCGATGATGTCGCCGACGATCCGCATGCTCGGCTCGGGCGGATAGATATACGTGTTGCGGACCATGAACTCCTTCAGGATGTCGTTCTGGATGGTCCCTTCGAGCTGGGCCTGAGCGACCCCCTGCTCTTCGGCCGCGACGATGAACATGGCAAGCACGGGCAGCACGGCGCCGTTCATGGTCATCGACACCGACATCTTGTCGAGCGGGATGCCGTCGAAGAGGAGCTTCATGTCCTCGACGGAGTCGATGGCGACACCGGCCTTGCCGACATCGCCGGTGACGCGCGGATGGTCGCTGTCGTAGCCGCGGTGAGTGGCGAGATCGAAGGCGACGCTCAGGCCCTTTTGGCCGGCGGCGAGGTTCTGCCGGTAGAAGGCGTTGCTTTCGCGCGCAGTGGAGAAGCCGGCATATTGTCGGATGGTCCAGGGGCGGTTGGCATACATGGTGGCGCGGACGCCGCGGGTGAAGGGTTCGGCACCGGGGAGACCGGGATCGGCCGCGTCGCCGGGAAAATAGGCTGGGCGGATGGGGAGGTCGCCATAGTCGCGGTTGAGGGACTCGAGGGGGGTGTCCTTAAGCTCGCGGGCGGCCAGTTTCTTCCAGAGGTCGGAGGGGTCGGTGCTCAAAAGATACCCCCACCCCTGTCCCCTCCCCGCAAGGGGGAGGCCGGCCCGACCGACATATCGCGCGCATCTACCACCCCCTCATCCGCCCTTCGGGCACCTTCTCCCACGAGGGGAGAAGGAAGCTGGGGCGAGATCGTGCCGTATGGCCTTCTCCCTTGATGGGAGAAGGTGGCCGAAGGCCGGATGAGGGTGGGCCGCTTGCACTGCACGCTCATACCCCCTCGAACTCCATGATCACTTCATCCACCGCCAGCACGGCGCCGGGTTTAACGCGCACGGACTTCACCTTGGCGCGCTTTTCGGCCTTGAGGACGTTTTCCATCTTCATGGCCTCGACGATGGCGAGGTTCTGGCCGGCTTCGACGATGTCGCCGTCGGCGACGTCGATGCGGACGACCTGGCCGGGCATGGGGCAGAGGAGGAATTTGCTCATGTCCGGCGGCACTTTTACCGGCATCAGTGGCATGAGGTCGGCGGCGCGCGGGAGGAGAACTTTGGCGATGAGGTCGGCGCCGCGGTAGCGCAGTCGCCAGCCGGCAGTGAGGCGATCGAGGCGGACATGGTGCAGCGCGCCGTCGACGCGGGCGATGCAGAGCGTCATGCCTGGCTTCCAGCCGCTCTCGACCAGGAGTTTTTTGCCGTCTGGCGCGGTGAGCCAGTATTCGATGCCGTCGGCGCGGACGGCAAAATCCCAGCGGCGATCGCCGATCAATACGGCGCGGCTATTGGACTCGTTGTGCATGTTGAGCGTTGCGGCATCGGCGAAGCCGCGCGTCTCCAGCGCAAAGGCCGAGCAGCAGGCAAGCGCGGCGAGATGGGAGAGCGTGGCGTCGTCGAGCTCGACGCCGGTAAAGCCGTCCGGGAACTCTTCGGCGATGTAACCGGTGGTGAGCCGGCCTTCGCGGAACCGCTCTTGACCCATGACGGCCGAGAGGAAGGGAATGTTGTTGCCGACACCCTCGACTTCGAACTCGTCGAGCGCCACCGCCATGGCCTCGATCGCCTCGGCGCGGGTCGGGGCCCAGGTGCAGAGTTTTGCGATCATCGGATCGTAGAAGGTGGAAATCGCCCCGCCCTCCTCTACGCCGGTGTCGTTGCGGACGATGCGATCGTGCTCCACTACTTCGGCGGGCGGCGCGTAGTGGGTCAGCCGGCCGGTCGAAGGGAGGAAGTTGCGATAGGGGTCCTCGGCATAGAGCCTGGACTCGATGGCCCAGCCGTCAATGCCGATGTCCGACTGTTCGAGGGGCAGCGGCTCGCCGGCCGCGACGCGGAGCATCAGCTCGACCAGGTCGAGGCCGGTGATGAGTTCGGTCACCGGGTGCTCGACCTGGAGGCGCGTGTTCATTTCGAGGAAGTAGAAGTTGCGGCTGGCGTCGACGATGAACTCTACCGTGCCGGCGGAGAAGTAGCCCACTGCCTTGGCCAGCGCGACGGCCTGCTCGCCCATGGCTCTGCGGGTGGAGGCATCGAGGAAGGGCGACGGCGCCTCCTCGATCACCTTCTGGTTGCGGCGCTGGATCGAGCATTCGCGCTCGTTGACGTAGAGCACGTTGCCGTGCTGGTCGCCGATGAGCTGGATTTCGATGTGACGCGGCTCGGTGACGAACTTTTCGATGAAGATGCGATCGTCGCCGAAGGAGGATGCGGCCTCGGATTTCGAGCGCTCGAACCCTTCCGCCGCGTCGGCATCGGTCCAGGCGATGCGCATGCCCTTGCCGCCCCCGCCGGCCGAAGCCTTGATCATCACCGGGTAGCCGATGGACCGGCTGATGCGGACGGCTTCTGCGGCGTCGGCAATGAGGCCCATGTGACCGGGCACGGTGGAGACACCCGCCTCCGCGGCGATCTTCTTCGACGTGATCTTGTCGCCCATCGCCTCGATGGCTTTGACCGGAGGGCCGACAAAGATAATCCCCTCGCGCTCCAGGGCCGCGGCGAAGGCCGGGTTCTCCGAGAGGAACCCGTAGCCGGGGTGCACCGCTTCGGCGCCGGTCGCCTTGCAGGCGGCGACGATCTTTTCGATCGAGAGATAGGACTCGCGGGCAGGCGAAGCGCCGATATGCACCGCCACATCGGCGAGTTTTGCATGCAGCGCGTCCCGGTCGGCGTCGGAATAGACCGCGATGGTGCGGATGCCCATGCGCCGAGCCGTGCGGATGATGCGGCAGGCGATCTCGCCCCGATTGGCGATGAGGAGGGAGGAGATCATCTAGGCGCACATCCTGAGTACGAGACTTTTACGACGGACCGGGTGATGCGGCTGCAGGCGCAGGCCGGGGCGGCGTGGACCTTGGTCGCCATGGGGTACGGACTGGGGTCCGAAATGGCCCAGATCGCTGCAATGCTTGGTATTTGCGCAAGCCGATATTAAGGCGCCGCCACCCTGTTTGCGAACCTTCGCAGCAATTCTTCTCGAGGGACGATCACCATGCAATTCAAGCTTCGCCACGTACTTGTTCTGTCGGTCAGCACGCTGGCGCTGGCCTGCGCGCCGGTCTTGCTCAACGGCCTGCCGTTTGCGCCTGACATGACCGCCGTCGCGGGCAACGGCAATGGAAATGGCGGTGGCGGCGGCGGAGGCGGAGGTGGCAGCGACGGTGGCGGTGGCAGTCACGGGAACAGCGACCACGGCAACAGCGATCACGGGAACAGCGGCGGAAACGGCGGCGGGGGCGGCAACAGCAGCCGCGGCGGCAAATCGGGCGAGAGCGCCAGTTTCTCCCCGGCCTCCAAGGGCAGTGGGCACAGCAAAAGGCCGTCCGAGCGCACCGAGACGGCCGCGACCGGCGGCTCGAGCAGCAAGCGCAGCCTCAACGCCGAGCTGGGCGGCCTCAACTCGCTCAAGCGCAACATCAACGGGGTGATGAACAGCTCCGACCCGCGCATGGAAAGCATTCGCGCGTTCATCGTCGCCAATGCCGCGTTCGAAGGGGCGAAGGCCAAGCTGGATGACGCAACCGATGCGCTGAGCGATGCCGAGGCGGCCTATCTCAAGGCGCAGGCAGATGCCGGGTTCGCGACGCCCTCGCTGGACCTCACGCCCAGCGATATCGAGACCCGCATCAGCGAGATCGAGGACGAGATCGCCGGGCTGGATCCGATTGATGACTCCGATGCGATCACGGCGCTGCAGGCAGAGCGCGACGCCCTCGCCAACGCGCTCGGCCCCGTGACGGCTGCCTATGGCGACCTCACCGCGGCACAGGGCGACGTCGCGGACGCGCAGGACGCGGTCGCCCAGCTCGCGGACGAGGTCAGCACGGCGGCTCTGGAAGACGCCCTTCGCGCCGCGGCAAACCGTAACCGCGACGTGACCGACGAGGTCGTCGCCTGGGCGAGCGAGCGGCTGGGCGTCGGCGACGCGGATGGCCTCATCGACGACTATATGGCCCGGCAGTAAGGCGGGGGTTGAACACGAGCGGGGGCGGTCGGCCGCCCTTGCTTCTTTTCTCTTGGTGAGTGACGACTTCACTCCGCGGCAACCGCTGGGGGCTGAGCATCGTCAGCCTTCCAGCCCTGCAGCATGCCCTGGATGCTCAGGTCCTCATCGAGATCCGGCCAGTGGATGCCGGTATACATGAGCTCCATCTTGTTCCTCTGGGTGTGCGTGGCGCGCAGGAGCGACGGGTACCACCACAGCGGGGTCGCGATCTCCCGACCGTCCGCGAGCCTGACGTGAAGGCTCGTGTCGTCGCACCAGGCCGCAGCGGGTGCCTGCCGGTCCATTTCAGCGTCCGAAGTGCTCATTCCAGATATCCATCAGCTGCTTTCGTTGCTCGTTGGTGACCGAGATTAACGCACGAAGGTCGGCGGCGGCATGCCCATGGTTGAATGCGACCTCGCCAGTCAGCAGCCAAATCTTGCATTCGTTGCCGTCCTTCCAGATGTGAACATGGGGTGGCTCTCGGCCATCCGCCTGATACCAGAAGAAGCGATACCCCTTCCATCGGAACACTGTCGGCATTCAACCTCACAGCGGGATGTTATCGTGCTTTTTCGCCGGCATCCCCTGCTTCTTGCCCTTCAGCGTCTCGAACGCCCTTGCGACGCGGCGGCGGGTACTGTGTGGCAAGATGACGTCGTCGATGAAGCCGCGTTCGGCGGCGACGAAGGGGTTGGCGAAGCGGGCTTCGTATTCGGCGGTGCGGCGGGCGATCTTCTCCTTGTTGCCCAGTTCGGCGCGGTAGAGGATTTCGGTGGCACCCTTGGCGCCCATCACGGCGATTTCGGCCGAGGGCCAGGCATAGTTGACGTCGGCGCGGATGTGCTTGCTGGCCATCACGTCATAGGCGCCGCCATAGGCCTTTCGCGTGATAACGGTGACCTTGGGGACAGTGGCTTCGGCATAGGCGAAGAGCAGCTTGGCGCCGTGCTTGATGATACCGCCATATTCCTGCGCGGTGCCGGGGAGAAAGCCGGGAACATCCACCAGCGTCAGGATGGGGATGTTGAAGCAGTCGCAGAAGCGGATGAAGCGGGCGGCTTTCTTGGATGAATTGATGTCGAGGCAGCCGGCCAGCACCAGCGGCTGGTTGGCGACGACGCCGATGGTCGAGCCGTTCAAGCGGATGAAGCCGGTGAGGATGTTACCGGCATGCTCGCGCTGGATTTCGAGGAAATCGCCCTCGTCGGCGATCTTGAGGATCACCTCGCGCATGTCGTAGGGCTTGGAGGCGCTATCCGGAATGATAGTGTCGAGGCTGGGCTCGCGCCGGTCTACCTGGTCATTGGTGCGGACCCGCGGCGCCTTGTCGTTGGCGTTCAGCGGCAGGAAATCGAAGAGGCGGCGGACTTCGAGCAGCGTTTCGATGTCATTGTCGAAGGCGGCGTCGGCGACGGAGGAGATCTTCGTGTGGGTCCCTGCCCCACCGAGTTCCTCATGGGTGACGATCTCGTTGGTAACGGTTTTGACCACGTCCGGACCGGTTACGAACATGTAGCTCGTGTCCTTCACCATGTAGATGAAGTCGGTCATGGCCGGCGAGTAGACGGCGCCGCCGGCGCATGGGCCCATGATGACCGAGATCTGCGGCACGGCGCCGGAGGCCAGCACGTTGCGGAGGAAGACGTCGGCATAGCCGCCGAGCGCCGCGACCCCCTCCTGGATGCGGGCGCCGCCGGAGTCGTTGAGGCCGATGATCGGCGCGCCGTTCTGGACGGCGAGCTCCATGATCTTGCAGATCTTCTTGGCGTGGGTTTCCGAGAGCGAACCGCCGAAGACGGTAAAATCCTGCGAGAAGACGTAGGTCAGGCGGCCGTTGATGGTGCCCCAGCCGGTGACGACGCCGTCGCCCGGGATCACCGTTTCGTCCATGCCGAAATCGGTCGCCCGGTGGGTGACGAACATGTCGTATTCTTCGAAGCTGCCCGGATCGAGGAGTACGTCGAGGCGCTCGCGGGCGGTGAGCTTGCCCTTGGCATGCTGGGTGTCGATGCGCTTTTGCCCGCCGCCGAGCCGCGCCTCCTGGCGCCGCGCGTCCAGCGCTTCGATGATCTTGTGCATGAAGTCTCCACCCTGCCGGCACTTTTTGACCGTTCAGTCAAAATGCGACGGCGCCGGAGAAAAGGCAATGATTGCCAGCACCACGCGCGCCGCGTAAACCGGCGCCATTGGAGGGATGCGAGGCTATGGGCCAGCAACACAGCATCGGCGAGCTGCCGCCGCTTATCGTCGAACAGGCGGTGCGCGCGGCCTTTGCCGAAGATTTCGGCCTTGCCGGCGACCTCACCAGCCAGGCAACGCTACCGCGCGATGCAGAGGCGACGGCGACGCTGGCTGCGCGGGAAGCAGGCGTGATTGCCGGATTGCCGCTGGTGGCGGCGGCGTTCCGCCTGATCGGCGAGAGCGTCACCTTCGAGGGCACCAAGCGCGACGGCCAGCGGGTCGAGGCCGGCGAGGTGATCGGCCATGTCTGGGGCAACGCCCGACAGGTGATGTCGGCGGAGCGAACGGCACTCAACTTCCTCAACCATCTTTCCGGGATCGCCACGCTGACGCGGCGCTTCGTCGATGCGATCGAGGGGACCGGCGCCAGGATCTGCGATACCCGCAAGACCACGCCCGGTTTACGCGCGTTCCAGAAGTACGCGGTGCGCTGCGGCGGCGGCTCGAACCACCGTTTCGCGCTCGATGACGCCATCCTCATCAAGGACAACCATATCGCCGTCGCCGGCAGTGCAGCGGCGGCCTACCAGGCGGCGCGGGCCTTTGCGGGGCACCTCGTCGCGATCGAGATCGAGGTGACGACGCTGGCCCAGCTCGAGGAAGTACTGGATGCCGGCGCCACGATCGTGCTGCTCGACAACATGGACAACGAGCTGCTGCGGCAGGCCGTGGCGCTCAATGCGGGACGGGCGAAGCTCGAAGCCTCGGGCGGAGTGAAGCTCGAGCGGGTGCGATCGATCGCCGAGGCGGGGGTCGACTATATCTCGACCAGCCAGATCACGATGGCCGCGCCGCCGCTCGATATCGGGCTGGACGTCGTCATTTCATGATCGAGACGATGCTGGAGGCGGCAATTGCCGCCGCGGATGCCATTCTGGAAGTCTACCGCTCGCCCTTCGTCGCCGAGCACAAAATCGATGGGTCGCCGGTGACAGCGGCCGACCAGCGCGCGGAGGCGCTGATCCTCGCGCATCTCGCGCCGCTCGGCATCCCTGTGCTGGCCGAGGAGAGCGTCGCGGCAGGGCTCATTCCGGAGCTCGGCGAACGGTTCTTCGTGGTCGACCCGCTGGACGGGACCAAGGAGTTCTTGAAGCGCAACGGCGAGTTCACCGTGAACATCGCCTTGGTCGAAGGCACGGCTCCAAGGCTGGGTGTGGTACTAGCGCCGGTGACCGGGGCCATCTACTGGACGGCCGCGGACGGGGCGATGACCGGTGTCGTCGAGGGCGACACCATTACCGAAGCACGCCGGATCGGGACGTCGAACGCCCTGCCCCTCCGCATCGTCGCCAGTCGCTCGCACCGAAGCACGGCCGTGACCGAGCTCTGCGACCTGATGCAGGTCGCCGAAGACGTCTCGGTCGGTTCGTCGCTGAAGTTCTGCCTGTTGGCGGAAGGGAAAGCGCAGCTTTACCCGCGCTTTACCCCAACAGCCGAATGGGACACGGCAGCCGGCCAGGCCGTGCTAGAGGCGGCCGGCGGCGTGGTGCTGACGCTGGATGGCTCGGCCCTCGATTGCGGCCATGGGGAGCGGGAATATCTCAATCCGCTCTTCGTTGCGGCGGCCGACCGGGCGCTGGCCGAAGAGGCCAGCGGCATTATGCGCAGGTTGCTCGCCTAAGTCTCAGCCATGCACCAGATGCATGTCTCCCAGCGAAAATAGTCGCAGCCTGGAGTCTTGCAGTTAACTCCGAGTGCCTATATAGGCCCGACATATGCTCGTCCGAGATATGCCGGTTGGATAGGCCCAGATGAACGTCCGCACGATTTGCCTTGCCATTCTCTACGATGGAAAGGCC
This sequence comes from Devosia sp., assembly GCA_036568845.1. Classification (GTDB taxonomy): domain Bacteria; phylum Pseudomonadota; class Alphaproteobacteria; order Rhizobiales; family Devosiaceae; genus Devosia_A. Next base: position 8,968 of record DATCRS010000030.1, read on the forward strand.
ACCGGATACGAAATCCGCAAGCTCTCGGTGGAGGGGGAATATTCCTATTTCATCGACGCCAGCTTCGGCTCGATCTATCCGGCGCTTGCCAAACTCGAGGTGGATGGGTTGGTCACCAGCCGGGTCGAGCTGCAGGACGGCAAGCCTGCCAAGAAGATTTATGCGATCACGCCGGCGGGCCGGACGGCCTTCATCAACTCGTTGTTCGAAAAGCTGGGCGACGACGAGTTCCGCAGCGAGTTCCTGCTGTTCCTGCGCTTTGCCTCGGAGCTGCCGGCCTCGCTGGTCGAGCAGCGACTCAACGAGCGCCTCGCCCAGCTCGACGACGTATTGGCCGACTTCGACCGCCTAAAGAAAGAACACACCCACCCGGGAGATTCCTGGGTGATCGACTACGGGCGCACTTGTATGAGCGCCGCCCGCAACTACATCGAGGCCCATCGGGGTGAATTGATAGCGCTGGCACGACAGGACTCGGGCTCCGCCGCCGCTGCTGAATAGAGGGTTTTCAAGAATGCGTGCGATTTATTCGTATGGCGTCGCCGGACTTATTGTCATTGGGGTCGGCGCCTGGCTTTCCACCGGCACCTACGTTGCTGGCGGCCATGGGCCCGGCGAAGGCGAACGGCCGATCGTCGCGCTCTTCGACAAGGATGCCGAGCACAAGCCGGCAGAACACCACGGCCCAGGGCCCGATCCGCACCTGACCATCGCCGAGCGCGTGGCGGAAGCCACGGGCGCTTCCGCGCCGGCCCAGTCGGTACGCACCGTGACCTACACCGTGCAGCCGCTCGAGATCGAGGTGCCGCTGCGTGGCCGCACCCAGGCCAAGACGCTGGTGTCGGTGGTGCCGCAGACGCAAGGCACCGTGACCGAGGTGCTGGTGCAGAAGGGTCAGACCGTCGCCGAGGGTGACGTGCTCTGCCGGCTCGACAAGGGCGACCGCCAGGCCGCCGTGGCACAGGCCGAGGCGGCGGTTGCAACCGCCCAGACGGCACTCGACTCCAACGCGCAGCTCCGCAAGGAAGGCTTGGCGCCGGCCAATAGCGGCCTGCAACTCGAGGCCGCGCTGAAGCAGGCGCAGGCGGCACTCGACAATGCCAAGACCGAGCTCGGCCGCACCGACGTCAAGGCGACGATCGGCGGCGTCGTGCAGGAGCCGTTGGCGTCGGTGGGCAGCATGGGCGGGCCGCAGGTTCCCTGCGCCACCATCGTCCAGCTCGATCCGATGCTGTTCAAGACGCAGGTGCCGGAAGCGCGGATGGCGTATGCCAAGATCGGGCTCGAGGCCACAGTGACGACAGTCACCGGCCAGACGGTCAAGGGCAAGGTGAGCTACATCTCGTCGGTAGCCGACGAAGCCACCCGCTCCTTTGCCGCCGAGATCGAGATCCCCAATGCCGACGGCAAGGTGCTCGACGGCATCACCGCTTCGGCCGTGGTCAAGGTCGGCACCGCGCTGGCTCACCTTCTGCCGCAGTCGGTGCTGACGCTCGACGACGAAGGCGTGCTGGGCATCCGTGCCGTCGAGGACAGCAAGGTGGCCTTCTACCCGGTCACCATCGTGCAGGACACCCGCGAGGGCGTGTGGGTCACCGGCCTGCCCCCCAAGGTTGACGTGATCACGGTCGGCCAGGAGTTCGTCACTCCGGGCCAGACCGTCAATGCGACCAATGTGTCGGCGGCCGCAGCTGCCGAGGAAGCCAAGGCCGAGGGTGTGCAATCATGATGGACTTTCTCGAACGCATCCTGCGCATGCCGCGGGTTGTCCTGACGGTAATGGCGCTGCTGCTCCTTGCCGGCTTCGGGGCTTATAACTCGCTGCCCAAGGAAAGTTTCCCGGCGATCGACATCCCCTACTTCTACGTCTCGGTCAGCCAGACCGGCGTGTCGCCGCGGGACGCAGAGCGCCTGCTGGCCAAGCCGATCGAGGACCGCGTCAAGGACATTGACGGGCTGGAGAACTACACCTCCACCGCGACCACCGGCCACGCTTCGGTGTTCCTCGAGTTCAACGTCAATGCCGACAAGGACCGGGCCCTCGCCGACATTCGCGCCAAGCTCGACGGCATCTCAGCCGAGCTGCCGGACGATGCCACGGAGCCGTCAGTCACCGAGATCTCGTTCTCGAACGTGCCCTCCATCTCGGTGGCGCTCTATGGCGACGTGCCGGAGCGTACGCTGGTGCAGCGCGCCAAGGATCTGCAGGACGAGCTCGAGAAGATCCCGGCGGTGCAGAGCGTGACCATTTCGGGCTCACGCGATGAGATGCTGGCGGTGACCATCGACACCAACCGGCTCGAGGCATATAACCTCACGGCCAGCCAGCTGTTCGACGCGCTCGCCAAGAACAACATGGTGGTGCCCGGCGGCACGCTCGACACCGGCAACGGTTCGTTCAACGTCGAGGTGCCGGGGCTCATCACCACGGCCCAGGACGTTTACAACCTGCCGCTGAAGACCGAGGGCGACACCGTCGTGACCTTCGGCGACGTGGCCACCATCACGCGCACCTTCAAGGACGCGACGCAGTACGCGCATGTGAACGGACAGCCGGCGATCACGCTGGGCGTGATCAAAGAGCTGGGCACCAACGTCATCGACGTTTCGGACACGGTGCGGGCACGCACCGAGGCGTTCACGGCCAATTGGCCGGCGGCGATTCAGCACAGCTTCCTCATCGACCAGGCGGACTCGACCAAGGCACTGTTCCGCTCGCTGGAAGCGGCGGTGCTCACCGCCGTGGCGCTGGTGATGATCACCTGCGTCGCGACGCTGGGCGTGCGGCCGGCGCTGATGATCGGCACCTCGATCCCGATCTCGTTCATGATCGCCTTCCTCGTCGTGCAGTTGCTCGGCATGACGGTGAACATGATGATCATGTTCGGCCTGGTGCTGGCCGTGGGCGTGCTCGTGGACGATCCCATCGTGGTCGTCGAATATGCCGAACGAAAGCTGGCGGAGGGCGTATCGAAGCGCGAAGCCTTCATCCAGGCAGCGCGCAAGATGTTCGTGCCGGTGGTTTCGGCCACCTTCACGACGCTGGGCGCGTTCGTGCCCCTGCTCTTCTGGCCGGGCATCATCGGC
>DATCRS010000031.1:0-3568 GCA_036568845.1 Devosia sp.
AAGCCGTAGTGGTTGAGGATCAACACGTCGGCGCCGGAGTTCAGGACGGGGGTGAGATACTGGCTGAAGTCGCCGGCGCCCACTGGTGTACGAACCGGGGGCAGCGTCTTCCAGCCGAGAGCCTCGGTGGCGTTCTTGATCGACTCTTCCTGGGTCCAGCCCCAGGTGTAGTCGGCGGTCAGGTGATAGGCGACGCGGTCGGTGCCGTAGGCTTTGCCGAGCACCGGCGCGAGACCGATGCCGGACTGGTAGGCGTTGAAGAAGTGACGGAAGCCGTATTTCTTCTTGTCCTTGCCGGTGGTGTCGTTCGAGTGGGTGAGGGCGGCCATGAAGATGACGCCCATTTCCTGGCACAGACCCTGGACGGCAATCGCCACACCCGACGAGGAGCCGCCGGAAATCATCACGGCGCCATCGCGTTCGATCATGCGACGCGCGGAGTCGCGGGCGGCGTCGGCCTTGGTCTGGGTGTCGCCGGTGACGAACGCCACTTTCTTGCCGAGAATACCGCTGCCCTTGAGCGTCTTGGACGAGAAGGTCGGGATCATACCGCCATCGCCGCCGCCGTTGAGATGCTCGACGGCAAGCTCGAAGGCGCGCTGCTCGTCACCGCCTTCATCGGCATAGGCGCCCGTCAGCGGCATGTTGAAGCCGAGGGTGACGGTGTCGCCGGTCGGTGCGTTGCAGAATTCCTGCGCATAGGCGCCGCGGGTGAAGATCGTCGGGGCCACCCCGGTGGCAATGATGCCGGCGAGGCCGGTCTTCAGTGCGTCGCGACGGCTCAGCCCCTTGCGAAACTGGTTCATGCTCTCCTCCTGTTGCGCGGGGGGCCAGATGCGTTGCCGGGACACCTCACCGCAGGGCGCAGAATTTGCCCTGCAGCAAACGACGTCAATACACCTTTGATAAATCTCGTTATTTCTGTAAACACTTGCACTTCGCGTGCTGCTCATGTGTAAAGTCGTTGACAGCTCGGGAGGGGACGATGCGGGCACCGATCGGCATAAGGATCAGCTCGCGGCGCAAGGGGCTCGGCATCGGCCAGGCGGAACTGGCGCGGCGGGCAGGTATTTCTCCGAGCTATCTCAACCTCATAGAAGCCAACAAGCGGGACGTCGGCGGAGCGCTGCTGCTGCGCCTCGCCGCCGAGCTGGCCATCGACATCGCCGAGCTCACCGGCGAAAGCGAGCACCGGCTGATCGCAGAACTCGACGAAGCACTCGTCGATCCAGTGCTGGCCGGCGGAGCGCTTACACCCGGAGATGCGCGCGACCTGGTGGCGCGGCATCCGGCTGCGGCCCAGGCAATCGTCGCTTTGCACCGCGCCTATGCCAATGCCGCGGCGACTGCCGACCAGAATGCGCAACGGCTCAGGGCCGACCCATTCTTCGCCCAGCTCCTCCACCGCATCCTTTCCGGCATTACGGCGATCCGGTCGAGTGTCGAGATCCTGGACGACGTCCCCGACCTGGAGGAGGCGGAGCGGCATCGGTTCCGGGCGACGATCTCCCGCGAAGCGCAGACCATGACCGACGTGGTCCGTAACCTCATCGGGCAGTTCGACCGCGAGGCCGAAGTGCGCCGCGCCGGATCGCCGGTGCGCGAACTCGACGACCTGATCTTTGCCAACGACAACTACTTTCCACGGCTGGAAGCCGTAGCAGAGTCGCTCGCAGCCGAGATTGGTACCATCAACGAAGGCACGCTGACCGACGCGCTGGCTACGCGCTTCGGCGTCGAGGTGCGGCGGTCCGCGGGCCGCGAGGTCGACGCCAAAGGGTTTCCCGGCCAGTACCATTTCGATGCCAGCCGGCGGGAGATGTGGTTCCAGACCAGCACGATCGCTGCGACGCGGCAGTTCCAGCTCTGCCGCCTCTACGCCGAGCTGGCGGCAGGCGAGGCAATCGAGGTCGAGACGGACTCGCCGCTTCTCACCTCTGCAACCGCGCGGCGGCTCGCTTACCGCGCCCTCTCGTCCTATGTGGCCGGGGCGATGGTGTTCCCTTATGGCCGGTTCATCGCGGACGCGGAGGCGCTTCGCTACGACATCGAGGCGCTGCGGCAGGCCTATACGGCGAGTTTCGAGCAGGTGGCGCACCGCCTGGTGACGCTCAGGAAGCCGGACGAGGCCGGCATTCCCTTCGGCTTCCTGCGCAGCGATCCGGCGGGGCGGCTCACCAAGCATTTTCCGTTGCCTGGACTGCTGCTGCCCAATAGTGGGCACGCCTGTCCGCTCTGGGCCATTTACAATGCCTTCCGCACGCCGGAGCAATTGGTGCGGCAAGTGGTGCAGTTCTCGGACGGATCGCGCTATCTCTTCATCGCCAAGACCGCAGGACGGCGTGCCGCCAATTTCTCCGATCGAGCCATCCACACCTCGGTGATGCTGGCCTGCGACGTGCTGCATGCCGACCAGACCGTCTATGCCGCCGGCCTCGATCTCGGGGACAGCTCCGCCGATGTGCCGGTTGGGCCGGCCTGCCGGCTCTGCACGCGCCGTGATTGTCCCGAGCGGCAGGAGGAGGCGCTGGCGCCGGGCAGCGGCGAGGGCGCCGTGCGGGCGCCGCTGGTGCCGCGTGGATTTGACCAATCGATGTGATTAGGCTTCTCTATCCGGGTTCCTGATTGGGAGGTCAGGGCAAAGGGGGGACATTGGCGCTCGATATTCTCATAGCGGAAGACGAGCCGAGCATCCTGGAATCGCTCGACTTCATCCTGAGGCGGGCCGGCTGGTCGATCGAAAGCGTCACCGACGGCGAGGCGGTGCTCGCCGCGCTCAAGCGGCTGAAGCCACGCGTCGTGGTGCTCGACGTGATGCTGCCCAAGCGTTCGGGCTTCGAAGTGCTGAAGCAGATCCGGGGCGACGAGGCGCTGCGCGACCTTCGCGTTCTCATCCTCACCGCCAAAGGCCAGGCGCAGGACCGGCGGACGGCCGAGGAGCTCGGCGCCGACGGGTTCGTCACCAAGCCCTACGCCAATGCGGACGTGGTGGGAGCAGTGAGGGAGCTGCTGGGGGAGGTGGGATGAGTCCCGATCCTCGAGCGCATGCGGTGTCATTCCCGCGCCGGCGGGAATCCAGCCTGCTCTGTTCCGCGGTCCATTCGCGAATCCAACCCCAACTACCGTCATCCTCGCGCTCCATCGCGAGGACCCATCTCCCCACCGGCGCGAGCGGAGCAATGCGTCCTCGGATCAAGTCCGAGGATGAGGGTAGTTGGGGATGGGGCAGGGTAGGAGCCTCGATATCGGGGCTGCTGGATTCCCGCCTTCGCGGGAATGACACCGCGGCTGGTTGCGCGGGTGGTGCGCACTTCGGGCGGAGCAACCCCGCGCCATGACTCGCGGCAAGCTCATCAGTGCGGCGCTGTTCTTCGGGATCCTGGGGACGATGCTGCTGATGCCGCCGCTGGTGCTGCTCTTCAATGTCGAGGTGCGGTTCTTCGGCGTACCGGTCGAGGTGATCTACCTCTTCGCCGTCTGGCTGGTGCTGGTGCTCGGGACCGCCTGGTTCGCCTATCGCCTGCCTGACGATCGCGAGGATGCCGGATGACGCTCTCGGCCGACTTCG
>DATCRS010000032.1:0-5897 GCA_036568845.1 Devosia sp.
CGGCGTCCGCCTCGCCCGCATGCGCTCGCGCACCGGGACGCTTGCCGCGGCCACAGCCGAGGAGGCGCCGATCCGGCTCGGCGCCTGGATGCGGCAGCGGACGCGCTGGATGAAGGGCTGGATGCAGACCTTTCTCGTCCACAACCGCCACCCCCTGCAATTCGTTCGCGACATCGGCTGGCGCGGGTTCCTCTTTTTCCAGGTCTATGTCGCGAGCCTCATCGCCTCGTCGCTGATCCACACGGTGTTCCTGGCTTCCGTGGCCGTGCAGGTGGCCCTTTTCGGCCTTGGTTGGCCAGGCTTCTCCGACGGCTGGGACCTGCTCTATCTGCTCGCGCTGGTCGTCGGCTATGGCGGCGCCTTCGGCATCGCGCTCGCCGGCCTCGTCCGGCATGGCAAGACCGAGCTCGCCGTCTACCAGGTGCTCCTCCCGATCTACTGGCTGCTCCACGCCATCGCCGCCACCCGCGCCGCCCTCGAGCTCCTCACCCGCCCCTACTTCTGGAGCAAGACGCGCCACGGCGAAACGCGGATGGTACGCGTGGTAAGGGAGGAGGAGTAGAGGGCACGACCTCGTCCTTCGACAAGCTCAGGATGAGGTCTACTGAGGTTTCAAAGTAGCCTCATGGTGAGCTTGTCGAACCACGAGGCGTGGCAGAGTCAGCGATACCGCCCCAGCCCCAGGTCGCTCGTATCGATCTCCGCCTCGCGGCCCGAGACCAGATCGGCGATTACCCGGCCGGACCCCGCCGCCATGGTCCAGCCCAGCGTGCCGTGGCCGGTGCTGAGATAGAGGTTCTCGAATTTCGGCGCCTTGCCGAGGATCGGCGTGCCATCGGGTGTCATCGGCCGCAGCCCGCACCAGAACGTTGCTTTCGACGCATCGCCCGCCTCGGGGAAGAGGTCGCGCAGCGACCGGTCGAGCGGCCCGCGCCGGGCCCGGTGGAGTGTCGCGTCGTAGCCGGCGATCTCGGCCGTGCCGCCGATGCGGATACGGTCGCCGAGCCGGGTCGTCGCCACCTTGTAGGTCTCGTCCATCACCGTGGACACCGGTGCGACGTCCGGGTTGGTGATCGGCACGGTCAGCGAATAGCCTTTGATCGGATAGATCGGCACCGAGAGGCCGATATCGTCGACCATTTGCGGCGTGTGGCTGCCGAGCGCGACAATATAGGCGTCGGCCGTCAGCGTGCCCTTGTCGGTGACGACGCCCGTCGCCTTGTCGCCTTCGCTGAGCACGCGCTTGATCGTCGTGCCGTAGCCGAAGGTGACGCCCATACCCTCGCAGAGCTTGCTGAGCGCCAGCGTGAACATGTTGCAGTCGCCGGTATCGTCGTTGGGCAGCCTGAGGCCGCCGACGAAGCCGACCCTGGCGGTCGCCAGCCCCGGTTCGGCTGCGATGCAGCCCTTGGGGTCCAGCACCTCATAGGGCACGCCATATTGCTTCAGCACCTCGATGTCGCCGCCGATATGGTCGAGCTGCTTCTGGTAGCGGAAGAGCTGCAGCGTCCCCTGCTCGCGCCCGTCATACTGGATGTTGGTCTCGGCCCTGAGCGCGACCATCGCCTCGCGGCTGTATTCGGCGAGCCGGACCATGCGGCCCTTGTTGATGGCGTAGGCGCGCTCGGTGCAGTTGGCGAGAAGTTGCAGGCCCCAGATCCACATGCGCGGGTCGAGCTTGGGCCGCAGCACCAGCGGACCGTCGGTCATCAGCAGCCACTTGATGGCCTTTTGCGGTATGCCCGGCCCAGCCCAGGGCGAGGCATAGCCGTAGGAGAGCTCGCCCGCATTGGCGAAGCTCGTCTCCAGTGCCGGCCCGGGCTGCCGATCGATAACGGTCACCTCATGACCGGCCCTGGCGAGGTAGTAAGCCGAGGTGACGCCGATGACGCCGGAACCGAGGATGAGCACTTTCATGCCTCATCCTTCTCCGCGCCGCCGGCAAAAGGCAAGATGCCGCCCACGCGCATCAGCATGGCATTTGAGCGGGATCAAACGCCGGGTACATCTAATGCCAAATTGCCCCTTGCGGGCAAAAGCCCGTTACGTGAGTATCCGCCCACGAACGGAGGCGACATGGCACAGCGGCAGGAAACTTCGGGCAACCGGCTCGACGACGCAGCCCGCGCCGGCTGGCTCTACTATGTCGCCGGCAACAACCAGGAAGAGATCGCGCAAAAGCTCGGCGTGTCGCGGCAGACCGCGCAGCGCCTCGTCTCGCTCTCGGTCTCCGAGGGCCTCATCAAGGTCCGGCTCGATCACCCGATCGGCCGCTGCATGGAGCTCGCCGATGGCCTGCGGCAGCGCTATGCACTCGACTATGCCGAGGTGGTCCCCACCGACCCGTCCGCCCCGACCTCGATCCAGGGGGTCGCCATCGCGGCCGCCGCCGAAATCGAGCGGCGGCTGAAAAGCCCCGACCCCATCGTCATGGCGATCGGGACCGGCCGGACGCTCAAGGCCGCGATCGAGCAGCTGACGCCGATGGAGGCGCCGCAGCACAAGATCGTCTCGCTGACGGGCTCCATCGCCCCGGACGGTTCCGCAGCCTTCTACAACGTCATTTTCAACATCGCCGAGGCGGTGAAGGCCCGGAGTTTTCCGATGCCGCTGCCGGTCATCGCCTCGTCGCCCGCCGAGCGCGACATGCTGTTGAGCCAGCCGATGATCCGGGAGACACACGCGCTCGCAGCGGAGGCCGATGTCACCTTTGTCGGCATCGGCGATCTCGGACCGGATGCGCCACTCGTTCAGGACGGCTTCATCTCGGTGACCGAACTGCGGCAATTGCAGAAAGCGGGAGCCGTCGGCGAGATCGTCGGCTGGGCCTTCGACGCCCAGGGCAAGCTCATCGACGGCCTCACCAACGACCGCGTCGCCAGCGCGCCGCTGCCCTCGCGAGAATCGTCGAACGTCATAGCAATCGCCATCGGCGAGAAGAAAATGCCCGGCATAAAAGCCGCGCTGAACCGGCGATTGGTCAACGGTTTGCTCACCGACGAGCGAACCGCAGAAGCGCTGTTGAAATCTAAGTAAGCTCCTGAATCCTCCTCATTCCTGCTCGTTCCGCGTGCCGCGCCGACGCACGTACGTCACGGCACGCTTGCGAAAGGCGCTTGACTTCGACCTTTGGATGATGAGTAATTGCTCACGATCGAGGCAAATGCTCGTCTCGAAACTGGGAGGATATCAATGAAGCTTTTACCGCTCATGGCGGGCGCCCTCGCGCTCACCATCGCCAGTTCGGCATCCGCCGAGACCATCACCATCGCCACGGTGAACAATGGCGACATGATCCGCATGCAGGGTCTCACCGACGACTTCACCGCCAAGAATCCGGACATCCAGGTCGAGTGGGTGACACTCGAAGAGAACGTGCTGCGCCAGCGCGTCACCACCGACATCGCCACCAAGGGCGGACAGTATGACGTCCTGACCATCGGCACCTACGAAGTGCCGATCTGGGCCCAGCAGGGCTGGCTGCTTCCCCTCGAGAACCTCGGCGCCGACTACGATGTCGACGACCTCCTTCCGGCCATCCGCAACGGCCTCAGCGTCGGCGGCAAGCTCTATGCTGCGCCGTTCTACGGCGAGAGCTCGATGGTGATGTATCGAAAGGACCTCATGGAAAAGGCCGGGCTCACCATGCCTGAAGCCCCGACCTGGGACTTCATCGCCGACGCGGCGCGGAAGATGACCGACCGCGCCAATGGCATCAACGGCATCTGCCTGCGTGGCAAGGCCGGCTGGGGCGAGAACATGGCCTTTCTCACTGCCATGTCCAACTCCTTCGGCGCCCGCTGGTTCGACGAGAACTGGAAACCCCAGTTCGACCAGCCGGAGTGGAAGGACACCCTGCAGTTCTACGTCGACCTGATGAAGGATGCCGGCCCCTCGGGTGCGTCCTCCAACGGCTTCAACGAGAACTTGGCGCTGTTCCAGCAGGGCAAGTGCGGCATGTGGATCGACGCGACGGTCGCCGCGTCCTTCGTCACCAACCCCAAGGACTCGACCGTCGCCGACCAGGTCGGCTTCGCTCTGGCTCCCGACAAGGGCCTCGGCAAGCGCGGCAACTGGCTCTGGGCATGGTCGCTCGCCGTTCCCGCCGGCTCACAGAAGGCGGCGGCCGCCGAGAAGTTCATCGCCTGGGCGACCAGCAAGTCCTATCTGGAGCTCGTTGCCTCCAAGGAGGGTTGGGCCAACGTCCCGCCGGGCACCCGCGCTTCGCTCTACGCGAATCCGGACTACCAGGCCGCCGCGCCCTTCGCCAAGATGACGCTAGACTCGATCAACGCCGCCGACCCGACCGCCCCGAGCGTCAAGCCGGTGCCGTATATGGGCGTGCAGTTCGTCGCCATCCCCGAGTTCCAGGGGCTGGGCACCACTGTCGGCCAACTCTTCTCGGCCGCCCTCGCCGGCCAGATGTCCGTCGACGATGCCCTGAAGCAAGCCCAGGACGCCACCACCCGCGAAATGACCAGAGGCGGGTATATCAAGTAACCTCCCGAGGCGACTAACGGCCGCCGGCAATATCGCCGGCGGCCACCTGTTGGCCCCTGCCACGCCCTCGTGGTTCGACAAGCTCACCATGAGGGCTACTAGGATTTCAGAGAAGCCTCATGGTGAGCTTGTCGAACCACGAGGCCGGGGGCACTGCGCCCGCCGAATAGCAACCGGCGTTAAGGGGAGAGAACGCCATGGCTACCCAACAGTCGCGCACCCTGGCGCGCCTCATGATGGCGCCGTCGGTCGGCGTTCTCCTGATCTGGATGATCGTGCCGCTGGTGCTGACGCTCTGGTTCAGCTTCCAGAACTACAACCTGCTCAACCCGATCACGAGCTTTGCCGGCTGGTTCAATTACCAGTACTTCCTCACCGATCCGGCCTTCCTGCAGTCGATCGTCAACACCCTGCTGCTGGTCGGCGGCGTGCTGCTGATCACCGTCATCGGCGGCATCTTCCTCGCGCTGCTGCTCGACCAGCCGATCTTCGGCCAGGGGATCGTCCGCATCCTCGTCATCTCGCCCTTCTTCATCATGCCGCCGGTGGCGGCGCTGATCTGGAAGAACATGCTGATGCACCCCGGCTATGGCATCTTCGCCCGCATCGCCGACTTCATCGGCGTCGAGCCGGTCGACTGGTTCGCCCAGGTGCCGCTGTTCTCGATCATCCTCATCGTCGCCTGGCAGTGGCTGCCCTTCGCCACGCTCATTCTCCTCACCGCACTGCAGTCGCTGAGCGAAGAGCAGAAGGAAGCGGCCGAGATGGACGGCGCCAACGCCGTCAACCGCTTCATCCACATCATCCTGCCGCACATGGCCCGGGCGATCACCGTCGTGATCCTCATCCAGACCATCTTCCTTCTCGGCATTTTCGCCGAAGTGCTGGTCACGACCGGCGGCGGGCCGGGCTACAACTCGACCAACCTCGCCTTCCTCGTCTACCGCACCGCGCTCCTCTCGTTCGACGTGGGCGGCGCCTCGGCCGGCGGCGTCATCGCCGTCATCCTCGCCAACATCGTCGCCATCTTCCTGATGCGCGCAGTGGGGAGGAATCTGGATGCCTAATCTTGTGACGCACTCGCAGTCGGGTCACCCTCCTCTCCGTAGTGAGAAATGCAAGTGGTCGGCGCGAGCCGCCCACCCTCATCCGGCCTTCGGCCACCTTCTCCCATCAAGGGAGAAGGCCCCCACTGAGACATCTCGGCTCCTTCGCCTTCTCCCCTCGTGGGAGAAGGTGCCCGAAGGGCGGATGAGGGGGAGGCCCCACGCACCGCACCGCGAGGAGTCCAACTAATGGCCCGCGACGTCACCCTCCGCCGCAAACTCACCTTCACCGCCCTCGCCTGGGCGGTGGCCTTCATCCTCTTCTTCCCGATCCTCTGGACCATCCTCACC
>DATCRS010000033.1:0-9883 GCA_036568845.1 Devosia sp.
CCGAGCTCTACACCAAGGCGCAGGAGATCTTTAAGCGCGAAGAGCCGGCCATGACCCTCGCGCACTCCAAGGTGTTCATGCCGATGAACAAGCGCGTCCAGGGCTACACCATGGATCCGCTCGGCATCCACCGCTTCGACAACGTCGACGTCACTGAATAACTAGACCCATTGCGAAGGGCGGCACCCGGACGGGGCCGCCCTTTGGCACATCCAGATGCTCCGCTACATCCTTCAGAAACTCGCGCTGATCGTGCCGACCATCATCGGCATCACGATTGCGTCCTTCGCCTTCATCCGTCTGCTCCCCGGCGACCCCATCCTCGCCATGGCCGGCCAGCACGGCGTGACCCCCGAACGCTACGAGATCCTCAAGGAACAGTTCGGCTTCAACCTGCCCATCTGGCAGCAGTACTTCAACTACGTGGCCGGCATCCTGCAGGGCAACTTCGGTATCTCGCTCGCCACCAAGCGCCCCGTCATCGAAGAGTTCATGACGCTCTTTCCCGCCACGGTCGAGCTGGCGCTCTTTGCCATGCTGATTGCCGTGGTCCTCGGCATCCCCGCCGGCATCTTCGCTGCCATCAAGCGCGGCTCGTGGTTCGACCAGCTGACCATGGGCGTGGCGCTCACCGGCTATTCAATGCCGATCTTCTGGTGGGGCCTCCTGCTCATCATTTTCTTTTCCGGCTATCTGGGCTGGACTCCGGTCTCGGGCCGCATCGCGCTCAACTTCTTCTTCCCGCGCGTCACCGGCTTCATGCTGATCGACAGCCTCATCGCCGGCAAACCGGCGGGCTTCGTCTCCGCGCTGCGCCACCTCATCCTGCCGGCGATCGTGCTGGGCACAATTCCGCTCGCGGTGATCGCGCGGCAGACGCGCTCGGCCATGCTCGAAGTCCTGGGCGAGGACTATGTCCGCACCGCCCGCGCCAAGGGTCTCTCGCCCCGCCGCGTCATTGGCCTGCATGCCTTCCGCAACGCGCTGATCCCGGTGGTCACCACCATCGGCCTCCAGGTCGGTCTCCTGATGGCGGGCGCCATCCTCACGGAAACGATCTTTTCCTGGCCCGGCATCGGCAAGTGGATGATCGATTCCATCTCTAAGCGCGACTACGTCTCGGTGCAGTCCGGGCTCCTGCTCATCGCGCTCATCGTCATGGCGGTGAACCTCATCGTCGACATTCTCTACGCGGTCATCAATCCGCGCATCCGGGTGCAGTGATGACGCTCGAAGCCTCCACGCCCGCCACCCGCAGCCCGCGCCTCGCCGCTTTGCGCGAGTTCTGGTACTATTTCTCCGTCAACCGCGGCGCCGTCCTCGGCCTTGCGGTCTTCCTCCTCCTGATCCTCGTCGCCATCTTCGCGCCGGTGCTGGCGCCCTTCACGCCCGACCAGCAGTTCCGCGACGCCATCCGCGTCCCGCCACCCTGGGCTGGCGGCACGCGGCCGGAATTCTTCCTCGGCACTGACGATGTCGGTCGCGACATCCTCTCCCGGCTCATCCATGGCGCCCGCTATTCGCTGTTCATCGGCTTCGTCGTGGTCACTGGCGCACTCTTCGTCGGCGTGACCCTCGGCCTCCTCGCCGGCTATTTCCGCGGCTGGGTCGATGCGGTGATCATGCGGGTGATGGACATCATCCTCGCCTTCCCCTCGCTTCTCTTGGCGCTGGTCCTGGTCGCGATCCTCGGGCCCGGACTTTTCAACGCAATGCTGGCGATCGCGCTGGTACTGCAGCCGCATTTCGCCCGCCTCACCCGCGCCGCGGTGATGTCCGAGAAGAACCGCGAATACGTGACCTCGGCCAAGCTCGCCGGCGCCAAGCACCTGCGGCTGATGTTCGTCACCATCCTGCCCAATTGCGTCGGGCCGCTCATCGTCCAGGCGACGCTGTCCTTCTCCAATGCCATCCTCGAGGCTGCCGCCCTCGGCTTCCTCGGCATGGGCGCGCAACCCCCGACGCCCGAATGGGGCACCATGCTGGCCAAGGCGCGCGAGTTCATCACCAGCGCCTGGTGGATCGTCACCATGCCGGGCCTTGCCATCCTCATCACCGTGCTCGCCATCAACCTCATCGGCGACGGCCTCCGCGATGCCCTCGACCCCAAGCTCAAGCGGAGCTGACCACCATGTCCCTGCTTGAAGTCAAGAACCTCACCGTCAGCTTTGACACCTCGGTCGGCCTCTTCCATGCGGTCAAAGGCATCGACCTCCATGTCGACGCGCGCGAAGTGCTGGCGATCGTCGGCGAGTCCGGCTCGGGCAAGTCGGTGGCCATGCTTGCGGTGATGGGTCTTCTCCCCAACACGGCCACTGTGACGGCCGACCGGCTGAACTTCGACGGCAAGGATCTCCTCGCCATGGCACCGGCCGACCGCCGCAAGATCATCGGCAAGGATATCTCGATGATCTTCCAGGAGCCGATGACCAGCCTCAATCCGTGCTTCACCATCGGCTTCCAGATCGAGGAAGTGCTGCGAGTGCACCTCGGCATGGACAAGCGGCAGGCCCGTGGCCGGGCCATCGAACTGCTCGACCAGGTCGGCATCCCCAACCCCGCCGAGCGTCTCGCCTCCTATCCGCACCAGATGTCGGGCGGCCAGAACCAGCGCGTAATGATCGCCATGGCCATCGCCTGCAATCCGAAACTGCTGATCGCCGACGAGCCGACCACCGCGCTCGACGTCACCATCCAGAAGCAGATTCTCGATCTCCTGATGGGGCTCCAGGCCGAGCATGGCATGGCGCTTATCATGATCACCCACAATATCGGCGTCGTCGCCGAGACCGCCGACCGCGTCGTGGTGCAGTACAAGGGCCACAAGATGGAGGAGGCGGGCGTGCTCGAGCTCTTCACCGCCCCCAAGAGCCCCTATACCCGCGCGTTGCTCTCGGCTCTGCCCGAGAATGCCACCGGCGACCGGCTGCCGACCATTTCGGGCAACTTCCTCGCCGAGGGAGGCGTCGCATGAGCTTCGTCCTCGAAGGCAGGAACCTCACCCGCGACTATCATGTCGGCGGCGGCCTTTTCGGGCGTGCCCGCGTGGTGCATGCGGTAAAGGGCGTGAGCTTCACACTCGAAAAGGGCAAGACCCTCGCCATTGTCGGCGAGTCCGGCTCGGGCAAGTCGACGCTGGCGCGCATCCTCACCATGATCGACAGGCAGACCTCCGGCGAGCTTTTTATCGACGGCGCACCCGTCGATATCACGAGGACCGGCGTCACCGCCGAGATGCGCCGCAAGGTGCAGATGGTGTTCCAGAACCCCTACGGTTCGCTCAACCCGCGCCAGAAGATCGGCGACGTGCTGAGCGAGCCGCTATTGCTCAACACCGCCGTCCCGGCCGCCGAACGGCGCGACCGAGCCATGGAGATGCTGCAGAAGGTCGGCCTCGGGCCCGAGCACTACAACCGCTATCCGCACATGTTCTCCGGCGGCCAGCGCCAGCGCATCGCCATTGCCCGGGCGCTGATGCTCAATCCCTCGCTGCTGGTACTCGACGAGCCGGTCTCCGCCCTCGACCTTTCGGTCCAGGCGCAGATCCTCAACCTCCTCGCCGACCTGCAGGACGAGTTCCAGCTCACCTACGTCTTCATCAGCCACGATCTCTCGGTGGTGCGCTACATCGCTGACGACGTGATGGTGATGTATCTGGGCGAGGTGGTGGAATATGGCAGCCGCGACACCGTGTTCGCCAATCCGCAGCACGCCTATACCAAGCAGCTCTTCGCCGCGACGCCCCGGGCCGACGTCGACAGCATCAAGGCCCGGCTGGCCAAGCGCGCCGCGCTGGCGGGGGCTTAGCCTACCGCCACCCGCCTTCCCTCCCGGCTCGAGCGCATCAGCGCGTCGATCAGCCGGTGGACGTTGAGCGCGGTACGCCCGTTCGAGACCGGGTCGCGTCCCGCCTCGACCGCCTCGATGAACTCGACGATCTGCGCCTTGTGCCAGTCGAAGGGGAAAGCCATCGGATCGGCGCCGCCGCCCGAGGCGCTCTTTTCCTCGCCGTAGCTCTCGCTGCGGCCGTCCAGCCAATCGAGCTTCAGCACGCCACCCGCCAGCGTCGCCACGGCCTTGTCGCAGGCCAGCGTGATCGATTCCGGCCCCCCCGGATAGAAGGCCGTGGTCGCCATCAGCGCCCCGGTCGCACCGTTGGCGAAACTTAGTCCCGCGCCGACAAAGTCCTCGGTTTCCATGCGATGCAGCCCCGTCGTCGCCGCGATGGCCTGCACCTCGACTACCGGCCCGGCAAGGCTGAGCATCAGGTCGAGCGAGTGGATCGCCTGGGTGATCAGCACGCCGCCGCCATCCTGCGCCAGGGTTCCACGCCCCGGCTGGTCGTAATACGATTGCGGCCGCCACCATGGCACCGTGAGCTGCGCCGCCTGCAGCCGGCCGAGAGCGCCTTCCGCCATCAGCTGGCCCAGCCTCTGCGAGGCGGCCCGAAACCGGTGCTGGAAGATGATGCCCAGCCGGATGCCGGCATTTTCCGCCACACCGACGATCCGCTCCGCCACCGGCAACGTCCGCTCGACCGGCTTTTCCATCAGCACATGCTTGCCGGCCCTCGCCGCAGCGCGCACCAGCTCCTCTCGGGCATTGGGTGGCGTCAGGATCAGGACGGCCTGCATCTCCGGGTCCGCCAGCATCGCCTCATAGCTCGCGGCGGCCGGAAACCCATGCTCCGCGGCAAACGCCGCGAGCTTCTCCCGATCCCGTCGGTAGATCCCGCGTACCGTGACGCGATCCGCCAGCGCCCTCAATGCCAGCGCATGCGGCTTGCTCGCCATTCCCGCGCCCATAATGCCGATGCCGAACATGCCACCTCCGTTGTTTTGCGCGGCGGGACCATGCCGGTGTGGCCGATTGGCCGCAACCCCTTGGGGAAAAACCGAGAGAAATGAAATAATTGCGGGCAGGCGCCGGTGATCCACACCGATTTCCAATTCACGCCACAATTGCCCGGTCCACCTCGCGTCCGAGGGCGGAACGGGGGAAGAGATCCTGTTGCGGCCATTCGGAACCGCCGGCACATAACCTAGTCAGTCACGCGCCGGTGGCCTTGGGGGCAGGGGGATGATTTGGGTTTCATCCGTCTGCCCCTTCCCTTTTTGCATCGGCAATGAGGTACGTCGCTTAAGCGAATCTTAGGCGGCAACATCCTAGGATTGGCCGGCGTATGGGCTCGGTGATCCGGATTGCCAAAGACTGAACCAACACCGGCATCGACCACCGGCGCGGGCATCGCTCGGCCGCAGCGGACCAAGCCACGCTGGTCGAAAGATCCGCTGAAGACCTTCACCTTCTTCGTCGCCTTGCCGACCTTCGTCGTCTATGTCGGCGTTTGCGTGCTGGTGCTGCTGACGCTCAGCATCATGACGTCGGAGATCAACCGCATCGACGGCGATCGCGGCCGCAACGCCATGACCGCGGCGCTCAATTCCTTCGTCACGTCCCTGGGCGAAGGTGTCGCCGATGAAGCGGCATGGACCGAGGCCTATCTCAACACCTATGTGAGCTTCAATCCGGCTTGGCTGGACGGCACCTGGGGCAACACCGCCCGCACCTCGGACAGCTACGATACCGCCATCGTCACCGACGTGAAGGGCACCATCCTCTTCGGCGAGAGTCGCGGCGGGCCGCTGTCGGGTAAGATCGCCGACCATTTCAGCGGCACCACTGCGCTACTCGAGACCCTGCACCGTACCGTCGAGCAGTCCGGTGCCGACGCCAAGGCCGCTGCTTATTCGCGCAACGCTGCCGGCGCCGTAGGTCTGGCCGCGGCAGTCATTCACGCCACCACCGGCCGCGTCACCATACCGGGCGAGAATCGGCGCATCCTCTGGTTCGCGCGCCAG
The DNA here is from genome assembly GCA_036568845.1 of Devosia sp. GTDB lineage: Bacteria > Pseudomonadota > Alphaproteobacteria > Rhizobiales > Devosiaceae > Devosia_A. The sequence goes on from DATCRS010000033.1 coordinate 5,862, forward strand.
ATCGATCGCGGCATGCTGCAGCAGATCGCCTATCGCTTCCAGCTGCCGGTGCCGCGCATCATGCAGGACATCATGCCGATGGAGGACGGTTTCGTGCTGGCCGACGCCGCCGGAACCGCCATCGGAACGGTGACCTGGGAGCCGCTGCGCCCGGGCGACACCGCTTTCCGCCACGCTGCCAGCGTTGCGTCGCTGGTGCTGCTGGTCATCGGCTGTCTCGTCTTTGCCGTGCTCTACTCGTTCCGCCGCTCGGTCGAGCGCCGCGCCGAGGCCGACGAGCGCGATTGGATCAACGCGCGCTATGATGAGGAAACCGACCTCATCAACCGCTTCGGCCTCGAGGAAAGCTTCCGCCTGCTGCTCCCAAGGAAGGCGTCCCAGGCCCATATCGCCGTCGCCTATGTCGGGCTCGAGGCGTTTCGTGAAGCGGTCGCGGTCTATGGCCAAGAGACTGGCACGATGCTGCTTGACGAGGTGCTCGAGGCATTCGAGCGCGTCATCGACGGCCAGGCCACGCTCGCGCGTATCGCGGTCGACGAATTCGCCATCAGCCGCAGCGGCGACGAAGCCGGCATCGTCGTCCGCAGTATCGCCCGCAAGCTGATCGAGGCGGTGAGCGAACCCATGGCGGTCGAAAGCTGGCGCATCAAGATCGGCGCCTCGATCGGTTTTGCCGAGGCCACGGTCGACCGCGCCACCACCGTGCAGCCCGTCCGCATGGCCGAGGCGGCCATGCGCCGCGCCCACGAGACCGGCGGCAACCACATCGTCGAGCACGACGAATCCATCGAGGCCGCGCGGCAGCAGCGCATCGAGCAGCAGGCCGATATCCGCCGCGGCCTCGAAGCTGACGAGTTCGACCTCGACTACCAGCCGATCTTCGATTTTGGCACCCAGCGGATGATCGGCGTGGAAGCCCTGCTGCGCTGGCGCCGCCGCGCCGGTGGACCGAAATCGCCGGGCGAGTTCATCCCCGTCGCCGAATCCTCCGGCCTCATCGAAGACCTTGGCCTCTTCGCGTTACGCCGCGCCTGCCGCGATCTGGCGCGTTTCCCGGGCCTGAAGCTCTCGGTCAACGTCTCGACCGTGCAGTTCCGCAACCCGATGCTGGCCAACCAGATCGATCAGGTGCTGGCGGCGACCGATTTCCCGGCCGAGCGGCTGCAGCTCGAAATCACCGAGAGTTTCCTGCTCACCCGGCCGGAGCGCGCTACGGCCGCGCTCGACGAGTTGCGCGCCCGCGGCATCCTCATCGCGCTCGACGACTTCGGCACCGGCTTCTCCTCGATCGGCTACCTGCGCCAGTTCCGCTTCGACCGGGTGAAGCTCGACCGCTCGCTGGTCGACATGCTCGACAAGGACCCGGTGAAGGCGGCGCTGGTCGAATCCACTATGGTCGTCGCCTATGCCATGGGCCTCTCGGTCACCGCCGAAGGCGTCGAGCGGCGCGAGGAAGCGGCGGCGCTGGCCCGCCTCGGCTGCCGCGAGTTCCAGGGCTTCCTTTTCTCCCGCCCTCTCCCCCTCGACGCCCTCACCCGCCTTATCGGCGAGCAGGAACAACGAGCCGCGGGTTAAGGCTCAGCTCGCCTTCCCGCAGGTCTCGCAGACCCCGCGCAGCTCGATCACCGTCCGCTCGGGGGTAAAGCCATGCGTGCTGGCCCAGGCTTCCAGACGGTCGGTCACCACCTCGTCGCTGAACTCGTCCACGCGGCCGCATTTGCCGCAGATGGCAAAGCCGGTGGCGGCGTGGCCGTGGCCATGGGCATGGGCATGGGCGCAGCAGACGAAGGCATTGAGCGATTCCAGCCGATGCGCGAGGCCCTGATCGATGAGCTTGTCGAGCGCGCGGTAGACCTGCAGCGGCGCCCTGAGCCCGTCGTCGCGCAGCCGGTCGAGAATGTCATAGGCCGAAAGCGGGGCATCGGCGTGGTTCAGCGTTTTGAGCACCAGGTCCTGGTTGCGCGTCAGGTCGCGCGGCCGCTCGTGCTGATGGTCGTCGTGACTGTGGGGCATGGCTCAGGCCTCCTGCCGCCAGCGGCGCCAGAGCTGCACCGGTACGGCGATCGAAACGAGGAACAGCGCCAGGGCCGCCACCACGATGGAGGGGCCCGAAGGCGTATCGTAGGTCAGCGAGCCGAAGAGCCCGCCCACTACGGCGAGACCGCCGAGCAAGGCGGCGAGCACCGCCATCTGCTCGGGCGTCGTCGAGAGCCGGCGCGCCGTCGCCGCCGGGATGATGAGTAGCGAGGTGATCAGCAGCACCCCGACAAGCTTCATCGCAATCGCGATGACGCTGGCGAGCAGCAGCATGAGGATCACGCGTGAGACCTCCGGCCGCATGCCTTCGGCTTCGGCGAGCTCGGGGTTCACCGTGGCCGCCAGCAATGGCCGCCACACCAGCATGAGGACGAGCAGGATCACGAACCCGCCGCCATAGATGAGGGTGATGTCCCAGACCGAGACCGCGAGAATGTCGCCGAACAGGAATCCCATCAGGTCGACCCGCACCCAGGTCATGAAGGCTACGATCACGAGCCCGATGGCGAGCGCCGAATGGCTGAGGATGCCGAGCAGCGCATCGGTGGAAAGCGCGTTCCGGCGCTGCAGCAGGAGGAGCGCGATCGATACTGCCGACGCGACGAGGAACACACCGAGCGTCAGATTGATCTCGAGCAGGAAGCTCAGCGCCACGCCGAGCAGCGCCGAATGCGCCATGGTGTCGCCGAAATAGGCCATCCGCCGCCACACGATGAAACACCCCAGCGGCCCCGCCACCAGCGCCAGCCCGATCCCGGCAACGATCGCGCGCGTGAAGAAGTCATCAAGCATGTCTGACAGCCTCAATGCCCATGATGGTGCCGCTCGTGCCCATGCCCCTCATGCTCGTGCACATGCTCGTGTGCCTCCACCACCCGGCCATCCGCCTCCTGCACCCGCCCGTCGGGCAGGTGGGTATGGTCGTGATGGTGCTGGTAGATGGCCAGCGTCGTCGCCGCCCGCGCCCCGAACAGTTCGAGGTATTCCGGGCTCCGGGCTACCGATTCCGGGTTGCCGCGGCAGCAGACATGGCCGTTGAGGCAGAGCACCGTATCGGTCGCCGCCATCACCACGTGGAGGTCGTGCGAAATCAGCAGCACGCCGCAATTGGTCTCGTCGCGGATCTGCTTGATGAGCTCGTAGATCGCGACTTCGCCCGAAAAATCGACGCCCTGAACCGGCTCGTCGAGCACCAAGAGATCGGGCTTGCGCACCATCGCTCGCGCCATCAGCGCCCGCTGGAACTCGCCACCGGACAGGTGCTGCACTTCGGCCTCCGCCAGGTGCGCGATCCCCACCGCCTCGAGCGCCGCCTGCACGGCCGCGGGCCTGTGCCGGCCGGTGAGTGTCATCAGCCGCTTGACCGAGAGCGGCAGCGTCCAGTCGATGGCGAGCTTTTGCGGCACATAGCCCACCGTCAGCCCGCCGGTCCGCGTCACCGTGCCGGCATCCGGCTTCAGCACGCCGGTCAGGAGTTTCGCCGTGGTCGATTTGCCCGAGCCGTTGGGCCCGATCAGCGTCACGATTTCGCCGCGCCGGATGGAAAGGTCGACGCCTTCCACCAGCCAGCGGCCGTCGCGCCGGACACCCGCGCCCTGCATTTCCGCAATGATCTCGCTCGACCCCATGCGGGCCAGTTGCGCGTCCATCGTTCTATTCCAACCGTCTTGACCGTCGTCTGACCATTACGTTATAGCGTAACACCGCGATAGCGTAATGTCATAACATTTCATTCCTCGCTCCACGTCTTTCAAGATCGGGTCTCCACGATGAAGCGTCCTCTCCTCGTCCTCGCCGCCATGCTCCTTGGCTCCGCTCCGGCCCTCGCCGAAGTGCCCAAGGTCGTCGCCACCATCAAGCCGATCCACTCCCTCGTCGCCGCAGTGATGGGCGATCTCGGCACCCCCTCGCTCATCGTCCGCGGCGTGGCGTCGCCGCATACCTACAGCCTCAAACCCTCCGAGGCGCGTGCGCTGGCCGCAGCG
>DATCRS010000034.1:0-3710 GCA_036568845.1 Devosia sp.
GGCTAGCGCCGCGGGCGGATCAAGCAAAGCGAGCGGCGCATCGGCAAGCTCGGGTTCCACCCGCGCTTCGACGGGCTGGCCGCCATCGGCGGAAATTGCAGCCAGCATGGGCGTTTCAGCTTCGGCCTCGAAAGCGGCTTCTGGCTCGTCAGGACCAGGTTCCTTCTTGGCGATCTCGGCAGGGACGATCGCTGTGTCTTCAGTCTCGGCCTTGGGTGCGGGGGCTTCAGCAGTGGTCTCGCCCGTGGAGCCGGCGGCGCCGATCTGCGCCTCCAGCTCGGCCCGTACTTCCTCGAGCGAGGCCGGCTGAGGATGCTCAGGATTGTCGATGTGGCGGCCGGACACGGTCTCGCCGGCGGTGTGCGAGGGTGCAATCGACCCTATGGCTGGCGCATCGGGCAAGGAGATCGACGGCATCTTCACCTCGCCCATCGCTGAGGTGGCGGCCGACTTTCCCTCAGCCGCTGCAGCCAGCCGCTCAGCAGCGGTGGGGCGCGCGACCGGCGCGATTTCTGGGGCTGTCACCAGAGCCGGCACCGCAGGTGCCGCCGTCGAGGCGGCGGTGCTCCCCGGCTGCGCGGCGGCGATCGGTTTCGGCCGGGCCAGCACGTAGCGGGCGGCGAGGCCGATCACCGCACCGGCCAGGAAGGCAGCCAGCATAAGGATGGCTGTTTCGAACAGCAGGGCCGCGTTGACGCTCATCTTCGGCCTAGCTCTTCTTGCCGGTGAGGCTGAACCAGCCCGTGCCCAGGCCAATGGCGAAAGCCACGAGCAGGATCGGCCAGTACATTTCGGTGAGATAGATCAACGAATCCAGGGACATCCCGACGTTCCTACTGCTGCTCGTCGAGAATGGTGAAGGCGATGCGGCGGTTGGCCTGCTTGCCGGCGCGGGTATCGTTGGTGTCGATGGGCAGGCTTTCGCCATAGCCCACGGCGTAGAGCCGTTCGAAACCGACGCCGCGGTCGATCAACGCCGCTACGACGGCCTCGGCCCGCGACACCGAGAGCGCCAGGTTCAGCGCCTCATCGCCGTCCGAGTCCGTGTGCCCTTCTACGTATACCGTCGCCTCCGGGCAGGCCTTGAGGTCGCCAGCCAGTTCATCCAGCGCCGGAGCAGACGCGTCGGTGATCGTCGCGCTGCCCGACTGGAACAGGATGGCATTGCGGGCGGCCAAGGCCGTCACCTTGTCGCGGCAGATGTCGATGGGCGGCAACAGTGTGATACTGGTCTCCCATTCCTTCGTCGCCGGCACGGAAGCCAGCGCGGAAAGGACCGCCACACGCTCCTCTTCGGTGGCGACCTGGCCTTTCAGGGCCCAGTTGCTGCCGTCGAAACGGAGATCGCCGTCGGTCAGCAAGCCGAGGGTGCGGATGCCTGCCGTGGCGCTTGTGATGAAGTCTTTGGGCAGATCGCCCGCCACCGTCATGCCGTCGATCGGTGCGCCGCCGGCAACGACACCAAAGTACTGCCGGGTGGTATCGGCCGGGACATCGCCCTTGAGCACGATCTGGCCGCCACGCGGCTTGGTGGCCTCGAAGGTGGCGGTCCCGGCAGAAGGAGTGGCCGCCGGTGTTTCGGCTGGCGCGACCGAGGCTTCGGTGATCGGCGCGGTCGTCTCCTCGGTCGACTGAACCGGCGTTGCGGTGGGTTCCGCCTCGGGCGCCACCGTTGTCTCCGGGGCCGTCGCGACCTGTGGTTCGGGTTGTGGCGCCGTCACGGGCTGGGCAAGATCCTTCGACCACGCCGTGCCGCCTTTCGTGGCGCCGGCCAGGGCCGCCAGTGCGGCATCACGGTCGGCAGCCGTTCCGGGCACGCCCACCAGCGCAAACTTCTCACCGTCGAAGCTCACCGAGCCGGAACGGAGATGCCCCAGGGCCTCGAGCCCGGCCAGCACATCGGCCATGAACCCGGCTGGTTCTCCGGACGCCAGTTTGGTGGTGTCGGAAACGACGTCGCCGGCCCGTACCGCGACGAACCGCCGGAGCTCATCGGTTGTCATGTAGCCCGAAAGCGCGACGCGGCCGTTTTCGGTCTTCACCGCGGACCAGGTGAAGGGGGAGACCACCGGGGCCGCGTCCTTGGCCTGGATGGTGATGGCCCAGGCGGACTCGTCGACGGTAGCGACCAGCGCATCCTGCACGGCACCGCGCACGGCGCCGGTGCCGACCTGACCCGACAGGGTCCACTTGCCATCGATGAAGGCGAGCGTGCCTTCATCCAGCTTTGCCAGCGCGTCGACACCCACAAGCGCATCCTTGATGAAGCCATCCGGGGCGCCTGCGCCAAGCGCCGAGCTGTCCTTGACGCTGTCGCCCAGGCGCTTGGCGAGGAAGGTTTTCACCGTCGCGTTGGGCAGGAAGCCCGTGAAGGTCACAGTGCCGTCGGCCGCCTTCTGCGCGCGCCAGGTATAGGGATCGATGATCGGCAGCGCCGGAGCCGGCTTCGGCTCCGGCAGGGTCACCGTATAACTCCATCCAGCCTTTTTGAGGCCAGCGTCGGTATACGCCGAAAGGGCCGCCACGCCCTTCTCGGTCGAATCCACCGCACCGCTGATCGACCAGACGGCGCCGTCATAGCCCACCTTGCCGGTGTCGAGCAGTTCCAGCACATCGAGCGCGGCAACACTAAGGCGGGAGAAATCAGCGGGCTCGCCATCGGCGATCGTCGTGGTGTCAGCGGCGATCGGCGCCGCCTCATGCTGGGCATCTTGCGCCGCCTCGTCGGGCACATAGCCTGAGAGGCTGATGGCACCATCCGCAACCTTCTCGGCCGTCCAGACGAAGGGCGAGGCAATCGGCGGCAGGATCTCGGAACTCTTGAGGATCAATCCCTGTGGCGCGCCGAGCTTTACCCTGGTACGCAGCTCCGAGAAGTCGGCGAGCGTCGCCGCCCTGCCCTCGATGGTAATGCTGGTGCCGTCGAGGCGGGCGGTGCCCTCGCTCATGTGGCGCAGCGTCTCGATCAGGAAATCTACGCCGGACTGGAAACGCTCCGGCGCACCTCGCGCGAGTTCCACAGCGGAGGCATCTACCCCGTCGAGCGCTTCCAGCCGATCCTTGGTCTCCTGGTCGGGAACGTAGCCGGTGAGCGTAATCGTGCCGTTCGAAGCACCACCAGCCAAGAGAAATTCATGAACTTTGGGCGGACTTAGCGCGACTTTTGCCCCAGTTGGCGTCATCGCAACGCGGACTTTTTCGGCGGTTTGGGCGTCGGCGGGGGCGCCGCTGAGGGTCATTTCGCCATCCGAAATGCTCGCTTCGCCACTCTCCAGCTGCAGCAAATTCTGCAGCAACAGCACGGCGTTGTCCTCGAAACCTTGCGGAGCACCTGAAGCGAGCACCATGCTCGTCGCCACCGGCCGCCCGCCGATATCGGCAATCCTCAGCCGCTCCACAAACTCTTCATTCGGTTTGAACCCGGAAATCTCGATCTTGCCGCCGTCGAAGCGCGCGGACCAGTGGTAGGGGCTAGCAAGTGCCGGAATAATCTCGGTTTCTTTCAGGGTCACGCCATCGGGCGCACCGCGGCTAACGAGTTCCTGGAGCGCATCAAACGCCACCGGCGACTTCGCCCTGCCGGCAACGGTCAGCGCCAGATCGGCGAGCTGCACCTCGCCGTCGTCAAATTGCGCGGCCATTTCAACAGCATAGTTCGTGGCGGCGAGCCAGGTCGCCTGGTCGGGCGCGCCGGACATGAGGTGCAACCC
>DATCRS010000035.1:0-2397 GCA_036568845.1 Devosia sp.
GACCAGAAGGGCCTGTACACGGCCGATCCGCGCAAGGACCCGGACGCGAAGTTCGTGCACGAGGCCGCCGCCGGCGACCCGGCGCTCGAGGCGATGGCCGGGGGCGCGGGCTCCAGCATCGGCAAGGGCGGCATGATCACCAAGATCCTCGCGGCCAAGCGCGCGGCGGGCTCGGGCGCCTCCACGGTCATCGCCTGGGGTCGCGAAGCCGACGCACTGCTGCGGCTGGCGAAGGGCGAATCCATCGGTACGCTGCTGGTGGCGCAGACCGCCAAGCACCAGGCCCGCAAGCGCTGGATGGCCGACCATCTGCAGCTGCGCGGCTCCGTCGTGGTCGATGCGGGCGCTGCCGCCAAGGTGCGCGCCGAGGGCAAGAGCCTGCTGCCGATCGGCATGACCGGCGTCTCGGGCGAGTTCTCGCGCGGTGACGTGATCGCGGTGCGCGACGCCGACGGCGTCGAGCTGGCCCGGGGTCTTGCCAACTACTCGAGCGTGGAGGCGCGGCTGCTGTGCCGCAAGCCCTCGTCCGAATTCGAGCGCCTGCTGGGCTATGTGGCGGAGCCGGAGATGGTCCACCGCGACAACATGGTGCTGATGCCGGGCTGAGAGGCCCCAGAAACGAAAACGGGGCCCATGGGCCCCGTTTCTTCATCTTTCGGCGCGGACGCCTACTGCACTTCGCGCACCGGGTTGCGGAGGTTCTGGACCATGTCGCCCACCGACGCACGCGGCGCGTTGCCACGGCACAGAGCCTGGTTGGCCAGCTTGCGGGTGTAGCTGGAGTTCATGTCGCTCAGGCGCTTCCACTCCGGCTTCGCCACGTCCTGCCAGGTCCCGCTGTTGTAGCGGGCGTAGCTCTTCATCTCGGCCGTGGAGCAGCGGATGCCTTCGTAGAAGGCATTGGTCGCGCCGCCGCTGCGGTTCTGGGCCACCACCACGTAGCGGACGATGCCGTCGCCGGTGATGGCGATCGTCTGCGGATCGATGCCGAACTTCAGGCTCATGTAGGGCGGCATTTCGATCGGCAGCAGGCGGCTTTCGCTGAAGGCCGGCGGGGGCGGGGTGGCCGTTTCTTCCCACTCCTTGTCCGTCTCGTATCGCTTGGGCGGGGGCGGCAGGCCTGCCTGTGCCCAGTCGGGGTTGTCGGTGTCGTGCGGACCCGAGGCGCACCCGGCGAGGATGCCGAAGCAGGCCAGCAGGAGAACGCGCTCAGCGCTGCGTCGGAAGGGGCGGGGGTGCCTTGTTGTCTTGGACAGGAGGTTCATTGCTCGCGGAAGGAATGTCGGGATGCGGATCGAAGCTGCCGCCGGGCGGCAGATCGAGTCCGGGAGGCGCCCCGGCGTCCGGCGAGTGGCGCTCGAATTCTCGGGCGCGCACGTTGCTGCGCAGGAAGCGGTTGCGGAAGTCCTGCCTCGGCAGGTAGCGAGCGAGCTCGGTAAGCGCCATCTCGTAGACGCCGCGCTTGAACTCGACGACCACGTCGAGCGGCACCCAGTAGTCATGCCAGCGCCAGGCGTCGAATTCGGGATGGTCGGTTGCACGCAGGTTGAGATCCCAGTCGTGGCCGATGAGTTGCAGCAGGTACCAGATTTGTTTCTGGCCTTTGTAGTGGCCCCGTGCGTCACGGCGAATGAACCGATCCGGCACCTCGTAGCGCAACCAGTCGCGGGTACGGGCCACGATGCGCACGTGCTCCGGGTGGAGCCCCACTTCCTCGTGCAGTTCCCGGTACATGGCCTGCTCGGGACTTTCGCCGCGGTCGATGCCGCCTTGCGGAAACTGCCAGGAGTGAGTACGTATGCGTTTGCCCCAGAAAACCTGGTTTCTCTGGTTGAGCAGGATGATGCCGACGTTGGGCCTGAAGCCGTCCCGGTCGAGCATAATCAAACCCCAATTTTTGAACTGAGTCGATTATGCATGCCGGGTTGCCCTCGGCAAGCTGCCGATGCCAGGCTCTCAGGGTCTCTCCGGGGGAGCAGTTCCCCACTTCCGAACTCGAATCCAGCGCCACCATTCCGATGAAAGCTTCCCGTTTTTTCGTCTCCACCCTCAAGGAAGCGCCCGCTGACGCCGAAGTGGCGAGCCACCGTCTCATGATGCGGGCCGGCATGATCAAGAAGCTCGGCACGGGCATCTACACCTACATGCCCATGGGCCTGCGCGTGATCCGCAAGGTGGAAGCCATCGTCCGCGAGGAGATGAACCGCGCCGGTGCCGTCGAGATGACCATGCCCGTCGTGCAGCCCGCCGAGCTCTGGCAGGAGACCGGCCGCTTCGACAAGATGGGCCCCGAACTGCTGCGCATCAAGGATCGCCACGAGCGTGACTTCGTCGTCCAGCCGACCAGCGAGGAGGTCGTCACCGACATCGCCCGCCAGGAGCTGCGCAGCTACAAGC
>DATCRS010000036.1:0-3428 GCA_036568845.1 Devosia sp.
CCCGACGCGCGGGACAATGCCAGAAACCCCGGTCCCCGGAGGCGGATGTCGTCTCACTAAACAAATACCAGAGGCGGTATCCGCCTCCGGGCCCGTCACGCTCTTTGACATCCCCGGAGGGTCATGCCCGGCCGGTGCATCAGTATGTCCGGAACTGCCGATGGACACCCATCGCGCCAGGTCTATATTTGACCGGTTGGACAAAAGGCATTTTTCGACCATGGCACAGGACGCCCTCGGCAACGACGTGAGTGGCGGCAACGGCGCGACGCTGGCCGGCATCGACGACTTCGTCACCGGCTTTCTCGCCTACGAGACCAAGGCAACCAACGTCCTTGCGGCCGCTGATGCCGATGACGGCTCCGTCCTCGCCAACGTCTATGCCGGCTTTTCCTGGATGTTCCTCGAAGCCGCCGGCGCCCGTCGCATGGCGGCAAAGTACCTCAGACGCGCCGAAGCTGCCGGCACGCCCAATTCGCGGGAAACGCTGCTGCTCCAACAGCTGCGGCTCTGGATCGCCGGAGATATTCCCGCCGTACAGCGCATCGGCGCCGAGATCGCCGCCCGTTGGCCGCGGGACCTGGCGTCGGTCAAGCTCGACCAGTACTTCTCGTTCAACCGCGGCGATGCCGCCGCCATGCTCCGCATCGCCCAGGCAGTGGAGGCCGAGAACCTCGACAACCCGCATCTCCACGGAATGCTGTCCTTTGGCTACGAGCAGATGCACCAGCTCGACCTTGCCGAGGCCGCGGCCCGGAAAGCCCTGACCCTCAAGGAGAAGGAACCCTGGGCCCAGCATGCGCTGGCGCACGTGATGCTCGGCACCGGCCGGGTGCGCGAAGGCGTCGCCTTCCTCGGCGAGGCTCAGAAAACCTGGGTCGGGCTCAATTCCTTCATGTACACCCACAACTGGTGGCACAAGGCGCTCTTCCATATCTCGTTGGGCGATGAGGCCGCCGTGTTCGACGCCTATGACAATCACGTTTGGGGCATCGAGCCGACCTATTCGCAGGATCAGGTCGGTGCCGTCTCCCTCCTCGCCCGCATGGAAATCGCCGGCATGGACGTGGGGAGCCGGTGGGAAGATGTGGCAAAATTCCTCAAGGCTCGCGCTACCGACGTGATCCAGCCCTTCCTCACCCTGCAATATCTCTACGGCCTTGCCCGCGCCGAACATGTCGAGGCCGACCGGCTGATACAGGCGATTGAGGAGAAGGCCGCGAACTCGACCGCCTTCGACCGCCTCGTCTGGCAGGAAGTCGCTCTGCCTGCCGCGCGCGGCGTCCTTGCCCACGCCCGGCGCGACTATGCCGACGCGGTGCGCTGGCTCTCGCTGGCCAATCCGCGGATGAGCGAGATCGGCGGCAGCCATGCGCAGCGTGACCTCTTCGGCCAGCTGCTGCTCGACGCCCACCTCAAGTCCGGCAATTGGAAGGTCGCGTCCGAGATGCTGGAGATGCGCCGCACCTGGGATCCGGATGGCGTGCCGCTCAACCGGGCTCTGGCCGAAGCACGCGCGCATCTGGCAGAAAGCGCGGCATGACTCCTGGACCGCGCAACCTCATCACCGACGTCGCCGGCCTTCGCGTCGGCAACGCCGAGGACCACAAGCTCAAGTCCGGCACCACCGTGCTGGTCGCCGAGCGGCCGTTCATCGCCTCGGTCGACGTCATGGGCGGTTCGCCGGGCTCGCGCGAGACCGAGCTCCTCGCGCCTGACAAGCTGGTCGAGGATATCGACGCCCTCGTGCTCTCGGGCGGATCCGCCTTCGGCCTCGATGCCGCATCGGGCGTGTCGGACGGGTTGCGCAAACTGGGCCGCGGCTTCCGCGTCGAGACCGCGACCATTCCCATCGTCCCCGCCGCCATCATCTTCGACCTCCTCAACAAGGGCGACAAAGGCTGGGACGAAAACCCCTACCGCTCCCTCGGCCGCCGGGCCCTCGAGAACGCCGACGAGACCTTTGCACTGGGCACGGCCGGCGCCGGCACCGGCGCCTTGACCGCCAATCTCAAGGGCGGGCTCGGCTCCGCTTCGCTGGTGCTGAGCTCAGGCCACACGGTTGGCGCACTGGTCGTCGCCAACCCCACCGGCAGCGTCACCGTCGGCGACAGCCGGCATTTCTGGGCCGCGCCGTTCGAAGTCGACGACGAGTTCGGCGGACAAGGCTCATTCATCGGCACGGTGCCTTTTGACCAATCGGCGCGCTCCAAGCGCGACTGGGTCAACCCGCTGGCCAACACCACCATCGCCATCGTCGCCACCGACGCGGTGCTGACCAAGGCGCAGGCCAAGCGCTTGGCGGTCGCTGCGCAGGATGGCATCGCCCGCGGAGCCAGCCCGGCCCACACCCAGGTCGACGGCGACCTCGTCTTCTCGGTCGCGACCTGCGCCAAGCCCATCGCAGACCCCATCCTCAACGTCCTTCAGTTAGGCCATGCCGCTGCCGTCTGCCTCGCCCGTGCCATGGCCCGCGCGGTCTACCTCGCGACGCCGGCGACAAACGACGTCGTACCCACGTGGCAGGAGAAGTGGGGCAAGTGAGGCGCTATACCCTGGGCGATGCCGAAGCGATGGATGTCGGCGACGAGCTCGCGCCCTTCCGCCAGCTCTTCGATCTCCCCGACGGCATTATCTACATGGACGGCAATTCCCTCGGCGCCCTGCCCAAAGCGGTGAAGGCGCGCGTGGCGGACGTCGTCTCGCACCAGTGGGGCGAGGGCCTCATCCGCTCGTGGAACACGCATGACTGGATCGACCTCCCCGGCCGGCTCGGTAACCGCATCGCGCGGCTGATCGGCGCGCCTGAAGGTACGGTGACCGTGGCGGACTCGACCTCGATCAACCTCTTCAAGGCGCTTTCCATAGCGCTCTTTCTCCGGCCCGACCGGCGCGTGATCGTCTCCGAGCGCGGCAACTTCCCGACCGACACCTACATCGCCCAGGGCCTCGCCGAGCTCCTCGGCCAGCACCACCAGCTGCGTCTCGTGGAACCCGGCGAGCTGGCTACCGCCATCACCCGCGATGTCGCCGCGGTGATGCTGACCGAGGTCAACTACAAGACCGGTGCCAGGCACGACATGCGGGCCCTCACCGCCTTCGCCCACGAGATGGGCGCGTTGATCGTCTGGGACCTGGCCCACAGCGCCGGCGCCTTCCCGGTCGATCTTTTCGGCACCCGAGCCGACTTCGCCGTCGGTTGTGGCTACAAATATCTCAACGGCGGCCCCGGCGCGCCCGCGTTCATCTACGCCGCGCCCGAGCATCACTACGCGCTACGCCAGCCGCTTACCGGCTGGCTTGGCCATGCCGCACCATTCGAGTTCGCCGACGACTACCGGCCGGCAGAGGGCATCGACGCCATGCGCGTGGGCACCCCGCCCATTCTCTCGATGTCGGCGCTCGATGCCGCCATCGACGTCTTCGAC
>DATCRS010000037.1:0-3547 GCA_036568845.1 Devosia sp.
TCACAGTACTGTACCGTCTAGTTTTATGCAAGTTGAGAACTGGACGGTCCAGTTCTTATTTGGAGGCCACGATGCCCGGAACCAATCTGCTCGCAACGGTGGCGCTCGGCGCCCTGCTGACCCTCGGCCCAATCGGCGAAACCCTTGCCGCCGACACTCAAGGAGAGATGACCATGACCACAGCCACGACTCTCGCCGTGCCAGGCGCCACGCTCTACTACGAGATCTGGGGTTCGGGCCCGCTGCTGCTGGTGATCCCTGGCGGCCCGCAGGATGCCGGCATCTTCGCCGACCTCGCCCGCGCGCTCGCCGACCGCTACACGGTCGTCCCCTACGATCCACGCGGCAACTCGCGCAGCACGTTTGACGGGGCGCCCACCGAGCTCGATCTCGACCAGCAGGCCGACGACGCGGCGGCGCTGATCCGTCATCTCGGCGGGGGACCGGCTTATGTGTTCGGCACCTCTGGCGGCGCGCAGATCGGCCCTAACCTCGCCGCGCGCTACCCTGACCTGGTCTCAACCCTCGTGGTTCACGAGCCGCCGACCATGATGCTGCTCGAGGATCCGAGCGCCGCCGTCGCTGAGGCCAATGGGCTCTATGAAATCTATAAGACCCAGGGGGTCGACGCCGCCATGGGCGCTTTCTTCGGCAGCAACGACCTCGACGCCGCGCCACCCGATTTCGATATGCCGCCGGAAGCCGCCGAGACCATGGGGCGCGTCATGGGCAATTTCGAGTACTGGCTCGCCCACGGCCTCAAGCCCCTCTCGTTCTACGCCCCCGATGTCGCTGCGCTGAAGGCCGGTAAACCGAAGATCGTCGTCGGCATCAGCCGCGAGTCCGAGGGCCAGCCGATCGCCCGCATGTCTGGTGCCCTGGCCGAAAAACTCGGCGTCACCCCCATCACCTTCCCCGGCGACCACATCACGGCGTTCGATGGACCGAATGCGGCCGAGTTCGCGGCGGTGCTGGACGGGGCGATCAGGAAGTAGAACGCGGTGTATCAGTCAGGTCACCTCCCCCGCAAGGGGAGGGAGACCCGACTGCACCTGCGGGCTAGTATCCCTGCCGCTTTTGCAGGTCGTTCGAATAGATGTTCTTGAGCCCGATATTGCGTACGTCGCGCTCGCCCATCAGCGCCATGGTGACATCGATCTCCTTGGAGATGATGTTGAGCGCGCGGGTGACACCCTCCTCGCCCCCGGCACCGAGCCCATAGTTCATGGCACGGCCGATGAAGGTGCCCTTGGCGCCCAGCGCCAGCGCCTTGATCACGTCCTGGCCCGAGCGGATGCCGGAATCCATCAGCACCTCGGTCTTGTGGCCCACCGCATCGACGATCTCGGGCAGCACCCGGATGGTCGAGGGCGCGCCATCGAGCTGCCGGCCGCCGTGGTTGGAGACAATGATGCCATCGGCACCGTGCTCCACGGCCAGCTCGGCATCGTCGGGGTCAAGGATGCCCTTGACCACCACCGGACCGCCGAAGCGGTCCTTGATCCAACCGATATCCTTCCAGTTGAGCGTCAGGTCGAACTGCGTCGCCGTCCATTTGCTGAGGGAGGCGAGGTCGACCGCGTCGCTGACATGGCCATGGATATTGCCGAAGGTGCGGCGCTTGGCGCCCAGCATGCCGAAGGCCCAGGCCGGCTTGGTCGCCAGCTCCCAGACGAATTTCGGCGTGATCGGCGGCGGCGCGCGCAGGCCGTTGCGGATGTCCTTGTGGCGCTGGCCGAGGATCTGGAGGTCCATGGTGAGCACCAAGACGGCACATTTGGCCGCCTTGGCCCGGTCGATCAACCGCTCGATGAACTTGCGGTCCTTCATCACATAGAGCTGGAACCAGAATGGCTTGGTCGTCCCCTCGGCCACATCCTCGATCGAGCAGATGCTCATGGTCGAGAGCGTGAAGGGGATGCCGAACTTCTCCGCCGCCCGCGCTGCCTTGATCTCCCCGTTTGGGCTCTGCATGCCGGTCGACCCAACCGGGGCGATGGCGACCGGCATCGACACTGGCTGGCCCATCATGGTGCTGGCGAGATTCCGGTTCTCGAGATTCACCGCCACCTTCTGGCGCAGCTTGATCTTCTCGAAATCCGAGGTGTTCTCGCGATAGGTCTGCTCGGTATAGGCGCCGGAATCCGCGTAGTCGAAGAACATCTTGGGCACGCGGCGGCGCGCGGCCTTCATCAGGTCTTCGATGGTGAGATACTTCTCGAGATCAGGCATCCTGCCCCCCGGGCGTGGCGATTGGCGGCTGTTCTAGTCAACTGACATGTCAGCGGTCAATCCGACCTTTGGCGCCGCGCAACCGAGTTCGCGCGCCGGGCGTTGAAGTGACGAAAACCGCCGTCACACGCGCGAGAAATTCCGATGCCCGCAGGCGCCCGCCCGATCTGGAAAGGCCAGCTCCGATTGTCCCTCGTCTCGATCCCGGTCGAGATGTTCACCGCAACCAAGGCGGCCGCCAAGCCTGCCTTCCGTCAGATCCACGAACCGACCGGCAAGCCCATCCACTATGCCAAGGTGGTCGACGGCGTCGGCGAGGTGGAAAGGGACGAGATCAAAAAGGGTTACGAGTACGAAAAGGGTGACTACGTGCTCCTCAGCGACGACGAGATCGATGCGGTCAAGCTCGAAACGCGCAAGACCCTGGAGCTCGTGCAGTTCGTCGACGAGGGCGACATCCCGCCCATGTATTTCGACACGCCCTATTTCCTCGCCCCGGCCGACGAGCTGGCGGAGGACGCATTCCGCGTCGTCCGCGACGCGCTGCGCAAGGCCAAGAAGCTCGGGCTCGGCCAGTTAGCGCTTCGCGGCCGCGAATATCTCGTCGCCGTCCGCCCCTGCGGCAAGGGCATCCTGCTCGAGACGCTGCACTATGCCGAGGAGATCAAGAAGGCGGACTCCTTCTTCTCCGAAATACCCGCCAAGGCCACCGATCCCGACCTGCTCGACGTCGCCACCGCTCTGATCGAGAAGAAGACGGCAAAGTTCGACCCGAACGAATTCAAGGACCACTACAACGCTGCGCTACGTGAGCTGATCGCCAGAAAGCTCAAGTCCAAGGGCAAGAAGGTCGCGACCGCAGTCGAGGAGCCCAGTCGCTCGCCGCGCGGCGACAATGTCATCGACCTCATGGCAGCGCTGAAGAAGAGCCTCGAAGGCGGCGAGGGCAAGGCCGCCAGCAAACCGGCCGCGAAGTCGAAGGCCAAGGCGCCGGCGAAGAAGCCCGCGGCGCGGAAGAAGGCGAGCTGATGCGTATCGGGCTCCTCCACCCCCTCCCCAACCCTCCCCACAAGGGGGAGGGTGTCCGCTGGTTTGCTTGGCATGATCGTGCCCCAGCCTCGATCGGCACCTCCCCCCTTGTGGGGGAGGTTGGGAGGGGGGTGGCAGCATGAGACCGCAGGAACTCCTCCGCGACTACCGCCGGAAGCGCGATTTCGGCAAGACCGCCGAGCCCTCCGGCAAGACCACCAAAACCGCGCCCTCGAAAGCCAAAGGCGGCCGCTTCGTGGTGCAAAAGCACGATGCGACCCGCCTC
>DATCRS010000038.1:0-4882 GCA_036568845.1 Devosia sp.
ACCCGCAACAGCTTTTCCACTATCCTGGCCCGCCATGAACACTCGATCGGCAACACTGGCCCTGCTGCTGTTCTTTGCGGCGACGCTGGCCTTCTTCAGCCTGTTCGCGCCGCGCTTCGCGACACCGGGCAATTTCGAGAACCTGCTGGCCGGCTATTCCTTCGTGGCCATTCTCGCCATGGGGCAGGCATTTCCACTGCTGGTGCGCGGCATCGACCTGTCGATCGGCGCCATTGTGGGCCTGGTAGGCATGGTCGTTTTCGACATGTCGCTGATCCTGGGTCTGCCCGGCATCGTCATTCTGCCGCTGGCCTTGCTGACCGGGCTCCTCGCCGGAACTCTCAATGGCGCGATGATCGTCTATCTGCGTCTGCAACCCTTCATCGCTACGCTGGCGACTTTGGCTGCGTATCGCGGTCTGATTTACGCCATATCCGGACGACAGCTCGTGCCGGGTCTGTCCACGACGCCGGTTCGCGATCCCTGGATCGCCGGTATCGAAAGCTACTACGACCTGGGCGGATTGACGGGGCTATCCCGCGTCATCGGCATGCCCTGGTTCCCGCTCTCCTTCTTTATCATGCTCGGCCTGCTCGGCCTCTTCCTGGTGCTGCTTCATTTCACCCGCTTTGGTCGCGACGTTTACGCGGTTGGAGGCAACGCCGAGGCGGCCCGGCTGGCGGGCATCGATATCCGGAGGATCATTCTGGTCGCCTACGCGCTCTCCGGCCTCTGCGCCGCCATCGCCGCCCTGATATTGGTCGCGCGCTTTACGACCTCGACGGAGGCGCTG
Source organism: Devosia sp. (assembly GCA_036568845.1). Classification (GTDB taxonomy): domain Bacteria; phylum Pseudomonadota; class Alphaproteobacteria; order Rhizobiales; family Devosiaceae; genus Devosia_A. The sequence goes on from DATCRS010000038.1 coordinate 794, forward strand.
GGCAATGGCATGGAACTTACCGCCATCGCCGCCGCGGTGATCGGCGGGGTGAGCCTGGCGGGAGGCGTCGGCTCGGTGATCGGTCCGGTCATCGGGGCCTTCCTGCTCGGCGCCGTCCTGCTCGGCCTGACGCTCATGGGCATTTCCCAATTCGTCCAGCAGATCCTGACCGGCATGATTCTGCTCGCCGCCGTGGGCTATGACCGCCTGATGCTGCTCAATGCCCGGCGCCGCGCCATGGCCAGTGTTGCGGAAGCGCGCTGATGGTCCAGATCACCCCTCTCATCGCCGGCAGGGACCTCACCAAGGTATACGGCAACCTGGTCGCCCTCAGCGAGGCTCACATCACGCTGATGCCGGGCGAGGTCCGCGCGCTGATCGGCTCGAATGGCGCGGGGAAGTCCACGCTGATCAAGATTCTGACCGGCGCCATCGCCCCCACCTTAGGCACCGTCGAGGTCAATGGCGTCGTCGCGCCCCTGGGCGATCCGGCTGCCATGCTGGCGCTGGGCATCGCCTGCATTTACCAGCACTCAAATCTGGCCCCCGCCATGTCGGTGCTGGACAACATCTTCCTCGGCCGTCAGCCGGTTCGCCGCTTCGGTTTCCTCGATCGGCGCCGCCAACGGGACCAGGCGCGGGCTTTGCTCGAACGCCACGGCATCGAGATCGACCTCGACGCCACGGTCGGCACGCTGCCCACGGTCATGCAGAAAGAGGTCGAAATCCTAAAGGCGCTGGCGCTCGATGCGAACGTGCTGCTGATGGACGAACCCACCGCCTGGCTCGCAGCGTCGGAGGTCCAGAAGCTCCATGCCACCATCCGCGCGCTGAAGGCCCGCGGTGTCGGCATTGTCTACATCAGCCACATGCTGGAGGAGATCTTCGCCGTCTGTGACAGCATGACCATCATGCGTGATGGCCGGGTCATCGCGGAAGGCGCGGTCGCCGATATGGACCGCCCAAAGGTGGTCAACCTCATGGTTGGCGAGAAACTGGCCCGGGAGTCGGTCGCCGCCACCACGCAGACCCGTCGTCCGCGCGGGACCGGCGAAGTGCGGCTCGCTGCCAAGAGCCTGGGCAAGAAGGGTGTGTTCCGCGACATTTCTTTCGACCTGTATGCCGGGGAAATTCTCTGCCTGACCGGCCTGATCGGCGCCAAGCGCACCGAACTGGTCCGCACCCTGTTCGGATCCGACCGTTTCGATAGCGGCTCGCTGGAGGTGGAGGGCCGCGCCGTCCACTTCAGCGGCCCGAGCCAGGCGATGCGTTCCCGCATCGGCTTTGTACCCGAGGATCGGCATCGCGAGGGGTTGATGCTGGGCATGAACGTCACCGAGAACCTCGCCATGGCGACGTTGGGCCGTTTCCTGCGCTGGGGCATGCTGAGCCGTTCGCGCATGGCCGCCGCCGCCCGTCAGTCAATCGCCGATCTCTCCATCCATCCGCCCCATCCCTTCCGCGCCGTACGGCTGCTCTCGGGGGGAAACCAGCAAAAGGTGCTGGTGGGCAAATGGCTCAACCTGTCGCCCCGGATAGTCATCCTCGACGAACCTACCGTCGGCGTGGACGTCGGCGCAAAGGCCGAGATCTATGCAATCCTGCGCGCCGAGCGCGACCGCGGAGCCGCTGTTCTCGTCGTATCTTCCGACCTCGAGGAGGTGATGACCCTGGCCGACCGCATCGGCGTCATGGTCGCGGGCCGGCTCACCGCCATTCACGACGCCGACACGGTCGACATGAAGACCGTCATCGCTGAGATCGGGGAGCAAGCTGCATGAGCGGCGCCACTGCGTCAAAAACACACGGCGACCTGCTGCAACGGGTGACGCCGCATATCCTGCCGATCGCCATTGTCTTGCTGGTCGTGGCTTTTTCCTTGCTCCAGCCCGCCTTCCTCAAGCCGGAAAACATCATCGGAATTTTCCGCCAGATGGCCCTGGTGGGCATCATGGCCACCTGCATGACCTTCGTCATCATGTCGGGCGGCGTCGACCTGTCCGTCGGACCGGTGCTGGCCATATCCGGCCTCGTCGCCTTCTTCGCGCTCGATGCTGGCCTGCCGCTGCCGCTGGTACTCGGTTCGGGCCTGTTGCTGGGCGTCGTCATCGGCTTGGCCAACGGCCTCATCATCGCCTTTCTGGGGCTGCCACCGATCATCGTTACGCTGGCGACGTTGAGCATCGTGCGCGGGTGGGCGCTGATCCTGGGCGGGCCCGAGCAACACCTGATCCGCAACCAGGAGGCCTACACCTTCATCGGAGCGGGTAATCTCTTCGGTATTCCGTTCTCGATATTCATCTTTGCAGCCGTGGCGCTGCTGATGATCTTCCTGCAAAGGAGTACCGCCTTGGGCATCGTCGTTTCGGCGATCGGCGAAAACGAACGGGCCGCCTATCTCTCGGGTCATCGCGTGCGGCTGACCAAGACGCTGATCTACGGCATTTCAGGCTTCGGCGCGGCCCTGGCCGGCATCATCCAGTCCTCCCAGGTCCACACTGCGCTGGCCACCTATGGGCCCTTCGGCACCGAACTGGATGTCATCGCCGCAGTGGTCGTGGGAGGCACCAGCATCATGGGCGGCAATGGCTCGATCGCCCGCACCGTCCTCGGGGTACTGTTCCTCGCGGTCCTCAATACCGGCATGAACATCCTGAACGTATCGATCGACGTCCAACTCATCGTCAAAGGCGCCATCATCGTCGCGGCGCTCGCCCTGGCCGGGTGGCGCTGAGCAGCTGGCGGAGAGGGAGGGATTCGAACCCCCGGTGGAGTTGCCCCCACGCCGCATTTCGAGTGCGGTGCATTCGACCACTCTGCCACCTCTCCGCGAGGTCGTCCGCGACTTGCGGCTGGCCGACAAGGCCGGGCTTATGGCATAGCGTCGGCAAGCCTGCAACTGTCTTGAGGCACGCTTTGGACCGGCCGCTTTTCGTCTATGGCACGCTGCGCGATCCCGATCTGCTGTCCGCCGTGCTCGGCCGGCCACTGCGGCCCGGTGAGACGCTGCGCGCCGTGGCGCCGGGATTTCGCGCCACACATTACCCCAACCGCATCTATCCGGCCCTCATCCGGGCGCCCGGAGGGCTGGCCGAGGGGTTCGTACTGCTTGGGCTCTCGCACTTCGAGTGGGACCTGCTCGATGGTTGGGTGGGCGGCGAATACCGCTGCGGCATCGTGCCGGTGATGATCGAGGAAGAACTGCACGAGGCGCACGCCTATCTGCCCACCATCGCGGTTTCAGGCGGCGATCCGTGGTCGCTGGAGCGCTGGCAGGCCCTGCACAAGCCGGAGGTGCTGCCCGCCGAAACGGCACAGGCCGGCGAAATACGACGGCGGCTGATCGCCATTCTGCCCAACTAGAGGGGCCCTCGGAGCTTGACTCCGCAAGCATTTCCCCCGATAAGGCCGCTCGAATTGCGCGCTGGGGCAACCTGCGCGCTCTTTTGGTTTGTTTGAAACCGCTGCTCGAGGCCGCCGCTGACTGTTGTCAGCCGTCTACTCGAAGTCCGCAGGAGAGGCATAGCCTGCGGCGCCGCAGGGCGCGACAACAAGGGACCCGGGACCACCCGGGAAGACTATGACGTTTGCAGTGATCAAGACCGGCGGCAAGCAATACAAGGTTGCCGCCAATGACGTAATCAAGATCGAGAAGCTCGAGGCCGAGGCTGGCGACGTGGTGACGTTCGACCAGGTGCTGATGGTCGGCGAGGGCGACAACGTGACCGTTGGCGCGCCGCTGGTCGAGGGCGCCCTGGTGGCTGGCAATTTCATTGCCACCGAGAAGGAACGCACGGTCATTATTCTCAAGAAGCACCGTCGCCTCCATTTCGATCGCCGCAACGGCCATCGCCAGCTCTACTCCACCGTGCGGATCACCGAGATCCTGACCGGCGGGGCCAAGCCGGCGACCAAGGTCGACGAGATTGCCAAGAAGCGCGCTGCCGCTCGTGCGGAAGCTGCCGGTGTCGCGTCGGTGACCGACAAGCCGGCCAAGGCTGAAAAGCCGGCCGCTGCCAAGAAGCCGGCTGCCAAGAAAGCCGCGCCGAAGGCGGACGTAGCTGCCGAAGAGGCGGCTCCGGCCGCCGA
>DATCRS010000039.1:0-2672 GCA_036568845.1 Devosia sp.
TTCGTCGAGGTCGGCAGCAAGGTCAACGAGGGCGACACCCTCTGCATCATCGAGGCGATGAAGATCCTCAACGAAATCGAGGCCGACAAGTCCGGCACCATCACCCAGATCCTCGGCGAAAACGGCCAGGCGGTCGAATACGGACAGCCGCTGTTCATCATCGAGTAAGCATGTTCAAGAAGATCCTGGTTGCAAACCGGGGGGAAATCGCCCTCCGGATTCAGCGCGCCTGCAGCGAGCTCGGCATCAAGGCCGTGATGGTCTATTCCGAGGCCGACCGCGACGCCAAGTACATCAAGCTCGCTGAGGAAGCCGTCTGCATCGGACCTGCCCCCTCCGCGCAGAGCTACCTCAACATGCCGGCGATCATCTCGGCGGCCGAGGTGACGGACGCCGAGGCGATCCACCCCGGCTACGGCTTCCTGAGCGAGAACGCCAACTTCGCCGAGCGCGTGGAGCAAAGCGGCTTCCAGTTCATCGGCCCGACGCCCGACAACATCCGCACCATGGGCGACAAGGTGTCGGCCAAGCAGGCGATGATCAAGGCCGGCGTGCCTTGCGTGCCCGGCTCGGAGGGCGAGCTCTCGGACGACGCCGCCACCAACAAGCGCATCGCGCGCGCCATCGGCTACCCCGTCATCATCAAGGCGGCCGGCGGCGGCGGTGGCCGCGGCATGCGCGTGGTGCACACCGAGGCGGCGCTGGTCAACGCGATCCAGATGACGAAGGCGGAAGCCCAGGCGGCCTTCAACAATCCGGCCGTGTACATGGAGAAGTTTCTCCAGAACCCGCGCCACATCGAGATCCAGGTGCTGGCCGACAAGCACAAGAACGCCGTCTACCTCGGCGAGCGCGACTGCTCCATGCAGCGCCGCCACCAGAAGGTGATCGAGGAATCGCCCGCGCCCGGCATTCCGCGCAAGCTGATCGAGAAGATCGGCGAACGCTGCGCCGCGGCCTGCAAGAAGATCGGCTATCGCGGCGCCGGCACCTTCGAGTTCCTCTACGAGAACGGCGAGTTCTACTTCATCGAGATGAACACGCGCGTGCAGGTGGAGCACCCGGTGACCGAGTTCACCACCGGCATCGACATCGTCAAGACGCAGATCATGGTCGCCGCCGGCGAGAAGCTGCCGTTCACGCAGCGCCAGATCCAGATGCACGGCCACGCGATCGAATGCCGCATCAACGCGGAAGACGCCTGGAAATTCATTCCCTCGCCGGGCCGCATCACCATGTGGCACCCGCCGGGCGGCCCGGGCGTGCGCGTCGACTCGCATGCGTACACCAACTACTTCGTGCCGCCGAACTACGACTCGATGATCGGCAAGATCATCGTCTACGGCGACACGCGCGAGCAGGCCATGGCCCGCATGCGCACGGCGCTGAACGAGACGGTGATCGAAGGCATCCAGACCAACATCCCGCTGCACCGCGAGCTGATGGTCGACGCCAAGTTCATGAGCGGGGGCACGAACATCCACTACCTGGAAGAGTGGCTCGCCGCGCACAAACGATGAACACCCCCAGGCTCCGCGCACTTCGTGTCGCTTCGCCAACCCCCTCGCCCGGGGGCAACACCGGAGACCCGGCAAAGCCGGTTCCTTGGTGTTCCTTGTGAAGAAGGAGCTTGTCATGTTTGAACTTCGCCTCATGGCGCCCGAAGATCGGGTCGAGACGCTGTGCGAGGCACTCGATGCATTCGATGCATTGAGCGTGTCGGTGGAAGACGCCGACGCGCAGACCGACGCCGAGCAGGCGCTGTTCGGCGAGCCGGGCATGCCGCCGCCCAAGGAGGGCTGGCAGCGTTCGCGCGTGATCGCGCTCTTTCCCGACGAGGCGCAGGCCAAGGACGCCGCTTCGGTGCTCGCGCTGCAGGACTTCTTTGACGAAGGCTGCGAGGTGCTCGGCATCGCGACGGTGCCCGAGCAGGACTGGGTGCGCCTGACGCAATCGCAGTTCGCGCCCGTCGAAGTCACGCCCGAGTTCTGGATCGTGCCGACCTGGCATGAGCCGCCCGAGCAGGCGAAGCAGGTGATCAGGCTCGATCCGGGCCTGGCCTTCGGCACCGGTACGCATCCCACCACCCGCATGTGCCTGCGCTGGATCGCCACGCGAGGCGAGGGAGCACTGGCTGGCAAGCGCGTGCTCGACTACGGTTGCGGCTCCGGCATCCTGGCGATCGGCGCCGCGAAGTTCGGTGCCACGGACATCGATGCGGTCGACATCGACGAGGCGGCGGTCTCCTCGACCGTGCTCAACGCCGAAGCCAACGGCGTGAAGCTCAAGGCCGGCCTGCCCGATGCGGCCAAGGGCGAGTACGACATCGTGCTGGCCAACATCCTGGCCACGCCGCTCAAGCTGCTCGCGCCGCTGCTGCGCGGCCACGTGAAGGCGGGCGGATCGCTCGTGATGGCCGGCATCCTCGAACGCCAGGCCGACGAACTGAAGGAAGCCTACGCGCCGTACGCGGCGCTCGAAGTCAGCGACAGCGAGGACGGCTGGATCCTCATGACCGCCCGCTGCTGAGCCGTCGCGCTGTGCGCGGCCGGTTTCCTGCGTGGCCTTGAGCCCCCGCGCGGCGAGGGCCCAACCCTACAATCGCCCGGTCATGAGTCTCGTCACGCGCTGCCCTGCCTGCACCACCACCTTCAAGGTGGTGCGCGACCAGC
>DATCRS010000040.1:0-6273 GCA_036568845.1 Devosia sp.
CCTGAATCCAGCCGGCCGTGATGGATGATCGCGTTCTCGGTATAGCCTGAGGTGTAGACCACCTTGAGATCGGGGCGCGTCTTCAGCACCTCGTCGGCGAGCTGGCGTCCGTTCATCTGGCCGGGCATGATCACGTCGGTGAACAGCAGGTCGAACGGTGTGCCGCTGGCGACGACTGCCAGCGCCTCCGCGGCATTGGCGGCCTGCAGGGTGACGTAGCCCAGCGCATGCAACTGGGCCAGCACATAGTCGCGCACCAGCCGGTCGTCCTCGACCACCAGGATGGTCTCGTGCCCGCCCTCGATCGAAACAGGCGTCACGCCTTCGGTGGCCGCCGCCGGTGTCTTGCCCGGCGGCAGGTACATCTTGATCGTCGTGCCGTGGCCTTCCTCGCTGTAGATCTTGATGTGGCCCGCCGACTGCTTGATGAAGCCGTAGACCATGGAGAGGCCGAGGCCGGTGCCCTTGCCCGGCCCCTTCGAGGTGAAGAAAGGGTCAAATACGCGCGCCAGCATGTGAGACGGAATGCCGGTGCCGGTGTCGCTGACCGCGATCAGCACGTAGTGACCGGGCGAGACGTCGTTGGCGCCGGCATAGACCTCGTCGAGATAGGCGGCGCCCGTCTCCACGATCAGCTTGCCGCCGCCTGGCATCGCGTCGCGGGCGTTGAGCGCGAGATTGAGGATCGCGGTGGTAAGCTGGTTCGGATCGACGAACGCCACGCAGCTATCGTCCTCGAACACGGATTCGATCTGAATTTGCTCGCCCAGCGTCGGCCGCAGCAGCTTCGCGGTGTCGATGATCAGCGAGTTGATGTCGGTCTCGCGCGGCTGCAGTGGCTGCTTGCGGGCAAAGGCGAGCAGGTGCTGGGTCAGCTCGGCGCCGCGGCCGGCGGCCTCGTCGATCATCTTCGTGATCGCGGCAAGTCCCGGCTCCTTGGCCACTGCGTCGGCCAGGATCTCGATCGTCCCGGTGATGACGGTGAGGATGTTGTTGAAATCGTGCGCCACGCCGCCGGTGAGCTGGCCGACCGCCTCCATTTTCTCGGCGTGGCGGATGCGCTCCTCCGAGGCGATCTTGTCGGTGAGATCGCGGTAGAACGAATTCAAAAAGACGCCTTCGCGTTGCCGGAACGCCGTGGCGCTCAGCTCGGCCGTGAATTCCTTGCCGTCGCGCCGCCGCACGAGGAGCTCGCGCCGGGGGCTGGGTAGCGTTTGTTCCCCGGAGTCAAGAAAGAGCTGGAGTCTGGCCAGGATGCCTTCCCGTTCGCTGGGGGCGATAAAGAGATCGAGTGCATTCTTGCCGATCGCCTCTTCACGCCTCCAGCCGAAGAGCTTCTCGGCCTGCGAGTTCCAGATCAGGATGGTACCGGTCTGGTCCGTCTGGGTGAAAGCGTCGAGCGCGGTCTCGACGATGTTGCGCGCAAGGTGCTCGCTGTAGCGCAAGGTCTCGGCCGCCAGCCTTGCCTCGGTCATGTCGCGCCCGACGAAAAAGAAACGCTTGGCCTGATCCGACCAATTGCCGAGCCAGGACAGCCAGACCTCGCGGCCATCCTTGTGGAAGCAGCGGGTGTCGGCGAGCTTGGGATGCCCGCCCCGCCGAAGCTCGCGCATCTCCTCACGCGATCGCTCGAGGTGGGCGGGATGGATGAAATCGGCACCGCTGCGCCCGATCATCTCGTCGGGCGCGTAACCGAGAATGGTCGCGCTGCTCGGGCTGATCTGGACGACATGGCCGCGCGAGTTCATGATCATGATCAGATCCTGCGAGGTGTCGAACAGCTGCCGTCGCTCCTCCAATTGCTGCTGTAGCGCCCGCTCCGCGCGCCGAGCTTCGGTCAGACTGCGCGCGGACCCCGAGGCGCCAGTGATCTCGCCCGAGGGTCCCCTGATCGGCGACAGGCTGAGTGCGATTTCGACCGGCGTGCCGTCCTTGCGCAGCCGGACCGTCTCGAAGCGTTCGATTCTCTCGCCCCTCGAGATCCGCGCCAGATAGTCCTTGCCCTGCTCGCGGCGGTCGAGCGGGACGATGATCGAGGTGGACTTCCCGATCGCTTCATTCGCCTGATAGCCATAGAGCTGTTCGGCGGCAGGATTCCAGCCGGTGATGATGGCATCGAGGGATTGCATGACGATCGCATCGTCGGACGATTCCACGGCGGCGCTGAACAACAGCTCGCGCGTCGCATGATGGCTTCGTGCGGCCTCGGTGCGGCGATGCTCCTCGACCTCGCGTTCGAGAGCGGCTGCTTTCGAACGTGTTTCTTCGACCATCCGGGCGAAAGCCCGCGCCAGCGCGCCGGTCTCGCCCGGCGCATCGACGGGGATGTCCGCGGAGCGTCCACTGCCGATGGCCTCCACCGCCGCGGTCAAGCGTCCGATCGGACGGGTGAGCGAGCGCGCCAGCAGCACTGCGAGCGAAGCCGCGGCGAGGACGGCCAGCAGACCGACGAGCCATGACGTTTTTTGAATGGCCGCTGGCACGAGACCGAACACCGGCGGCGGAATTGTCTCGATGATCGCGACCCAATCCTTGCCAACGAGCAGCGCCGGCGCGATCGCTGCGCCGCTCGGGCGACCCGCCGCATCGGTCAAGAGCCGCGTGGACGCGTCCAGCGTGCCGGTCGAGGAGGCGAAATAGGGGAAATCCTTGCGCCAGTCATTGGGGCGGCCATGGAGTGTGCCGAATTCTCGTGTGCGATCGGGGTGAACGAGATAATCGCCCCGCGAATTCACCGCATAGATCTCGCCCCCTGAGGACGCCGTAGCGCGGACAGCATCGAGCGCCGGTCGCATATCGATGTTGACAACGATGATGCCGAACGGCTTGCCATCGGCATCGAATAGCGGCATGGCGACACGCAGCGTCGGAATGTGCGGTGCCGTTGTTCCCCCGTGGCGGGTGGCGAGCTCAATGGGTGACACATAAACTTCGCCGGGCGGGAGCCGTATCGTTTCCTGAAAGTAGGCTCGGTCGCTCTTGCGCTCCAGTTCGTCGTCAGGAACGATCCGTGCCGTTCCGTTCGGTCCGGAGCGATCAACCCTGACCAGCTCGCGCTGGTCGTCATCAACAGCGATGATCCGAAACTGCCCATAAATGGGCTTGGCTTCGATCTCGGCTGCGAACCGGGCCGCGATACGATCGCGCCAGGTTTGCTCCGAAACGCCGTCGGAAGGGTCAATTCCGCCACCGGCATGGGCGCGGATGACGCCATTGATGGCCGCTGCGGCGCGATAGCCGATCAGATCGCCGCGCACTCCGGCGACATAGGATTCGAGATTTGCCGCCAGCAGCCGCGACTGGGCTCCGACCCGCTCCAGGACGCGCGGGATGACCGCCTGCGTGGTGTTGCGGTAGCCGAGCCAACCGACCGCCGCCACCGTAACCGCCACCAGCAGAATCATCGCGATGGCCAGTCGTGTTGCGAGCGTCATGCGAATTCTTGCCGGACTCCCTGGAAGATCGCGCTTGTTCTGGCCTTTGGCGGCGAAGGAGCTACCATCATCGGCGGCTGGCATTGACATTGGACTCCGACTCACCCGCCCTCAGGCAATTGTCGACCGCCGCCAGCAGCGCGTCGGCCCGAAACGGCTTCTGCAAGCTCGCGACGGCGCCAAGCTTGGTCGCCATCTTCAGGAAATCCGGCTCGGCATAGGAGTCCGGCGTGATCGAGCGGCCGGAAATGACGATGATCGGAATGGTCGGATGCAGGGCCCGGACGTGGCGCATCGTCTCCAGCCCGTCCATGCCGGGCATGTAAATGTCGAGGAACAGCAGGTCGAACTGGTTGCCCCCGAACAAAGCGAGCCCTTTGCGGCCGTCGCCCGCGACCGTCACGCGGTGCCCGGCCCGCTCCAGCAGCAGCCGGATTGTCAACTGAACGGCGGGGTCGTCATCCACGATCAGGATGTTGGCCACCTCTGAAACCCTCCGGGGGCGGGTGGGAAAGCTCCCAGCGCCCCAAATCAAAGCCTTAAATGCGAAATTGTTGCGCGGATCGGGGCCGTCCTGCAAGCACTTCACAGCCCCCTCGGCACTGGGTGGTCCGATGTTGCGTCGCACGAGAACATATGCACCTCTGCGTGCATAGCAGGGGCCCGGTTCGGCCGCCGCAGGACGCCTTGCGAGGGGTAGACGCCCTGTGAGAAGAGCAGGCAGGTTTCAGAGCAGGCAGGTTTCGCGATGGACGAGGGATCATGACCAAGAAGAAAACACCCGACCAGCTCCGCAGCGCGCGCTGGTTTGCACCTGACGACCTTCGTTCGTTCGGTCACCGTTCCCGCGCCATGCAGATGGGCTACGCCCCGGAGGAGTGGAAGGACCGGCCGTGCATCGCGATCATCAACACCTGGTCCGAGGCGCAGCCCTGCCATATGCACTTCAAGTCGCGTGTCGATGACGTCAAGCGCGGCATCCTGATGGCTGGCGGCCTGCCGGTGGAATTGCCGGCGCTGTCTCTGTCGGAATCGCTGCTCAAGCCGACCACGATGCTCTATCGCAATCTGCTGGCGATGGAAGCCGAGGAGCTGTTGCGCAGCCATCCGGTCGATGGCGTGGTGCTGATGGGTGGCTGTGACAAGACCACGCCGGCACTGCTGCTGGGCGCGACCTCGATGAATATCCCGGCGATCTACCTGCCGGCCGGGCCGATGCTGCGCGGCAACTGGAAGGGCAAGACGCTCGGCTCCGGCTCCGACGGCTGGAAATATTGGGACGAGCGGCGCGCCGGAAAGATCTCCGACAAGGACTGGCTCGACATCGAGGCCGGCATCGCCCGCAGCTACGGCACCTGCATGACCATGGGCACCGCCTCGACCATGACGGCGATTGCCGAAGCGATCGGCATGACGCTGCCCGGCGCCTCGTCGATTCCGGCGGCCGATGCCAATCACATCCGCATGGCCAGTGAATGCGGCCGCCGCATCGTCGAGATGGTGTGGGAGGACCTGACGCCGAGGGCGATCCAGACCCGCAAGGCGTTCGAGAACGCCATTGCGGTCGCAATGGCGATGGGCTGCTCCACCAACGCGATCATCCATCTGATCGCGCAGGCGCGCCGCGCCGGCCAGGACATCGGCCTCGACGATTTCGAGATCGCGAGCCGCAAGGTGCCTGTCATCGCCAACGTGCGCCCGAGCGGCGACGCTTACCTTATGGAAGACTTCTTCTATGCCGGCGGCCTGCCGGCGCTGATGGGCGAGATCAAGCAGCATCTGCATCTCGATTGCATCACGGTCACAGGCAAGACACTCGGTGAGAACATCGACGGCGCCGAGGTGCACAATGCCGACGTGATCCGCTCCGTCGCCAATCCCATCTACAAGGAGGGTGCACTCGCGGTGCTCAAGGGCAATCTTGCGCCCGACGGCTGCGTCATCAAGCCGAGCGCGTGTGCGCCGCGCTTCCTCAAGCACACCGGGCCGGCGCTGGTGTTCGACGACTACCCTTCGATGAAGAAGGCGGTCGATGATCCCAATCTTGACGTCACCGAGGACCACATCCTCATTCTGCGCAATGCCGGGCCGCAGGGTGGCCCGGGCATGCCGGAGTGGGGCATGCTGCCGATCCCGACAAAACTCGTGAAGCAGGGCGTGCGCGACATGGTGCGCATTTCAGACGCGCGCATGAGCGGCACCAGCTACGGCGCCTGCATCCTGCACGTCTCGCCCGAGTCCTATATCGGCGGCCCGCTGGCGCTGGTGCAGAACGGCGATCGCATCACACTTGATGTCGCCGCGCGCACCATCAATCTCGACGTATCAAAAGTCGAACTCGACAAGCGCCGCGCCGCCTGGAAGCAGCCCGAGCGTCGCTTCGAGCGCGGCTATGGCTGGATGTTCACCAAGCATATCAAGCAGGCCAATGACGGCTGCGACTTCGACTTCCTCGAGACCGATTTCGGCGCGCCTGTTGGCGAGCCGTCGATTTACTAGAGAGCATATCATGTCCAAACTCAGCGAAGCTACGCGCAACAAGCTCAAATCCGTCTCCACCGCCACCGTCGCGACCGCGCTGTTCAAGCGCGGCCTGCGTATCCAGATGATCCAGGACGTGCATCCCGTCGGCCCCGACCAGCCGACCATGGTCGGCGAGGCCTTCACGCTGCGCTACATGCCGGCGCGCGAGGACCTCAACACCATCGAGGTGTTCAAAGATCGCTCCCATCCGCAGCGCAAGGCGGTCGAGGATTGCCCGCCGGGCGCCGTGCTGGTGATGGACAGCCGCAAGGACGCACGCGCGGCCTCGGCCGGCGCGATCCTGGTGACGCGGCTG
>DATCRS010000041.1:0-4904 GCA_036568845.1 Devosia sp.
CCTCATTGTCGAGAACGTCTTCTACCTGCCCGGGCTCGGTCGGCTGATCTTTGCTGCGCTCGACGAGCGGGACTTTTCCACCCTGCAGGCAGGTCTCGTGGCGCTGGTGACCCTGATCGGGTTGACCCGGCTGTTGGCAACGGTTCTGCAAGCCCTCGCGGACCCTCGCATCGCGAGGTGCGCATGACCACCGCCGTGACGGCGCCGACTTTGTTGCACGTCCGCCTGCGCATAGGCGTGGTGCTGGCCTTGCTGCTCCTCCTCGTGGGTTTCCTCTCGGTCGCGTGGACGCCTTACCCCGTCGACCAGCTTGATCCCGCTGCGCAGCTGCAGGGCGCGAGCGCCGCCCATCTTCTCGGCACCGATGCCCATGGACGCGACGTTCTCTCGCTCATGATGAAGGGGCTGCTGACGAGCTTCGTCGTTGCCGGAATCGCCACTGCCATCGGGCTCTTTGCCGGCGTTCCGCTCGGCGCGGCTGCCCTTGCCGGCGGTGTCTGGGGTCAGCGCCTCATTCTCGGCGGCAGCGGAGTCTTCGTGAGTCTCTCGGCGCTCGGGATGGCGATCCTTCTTGCCGCGGCGACGGCCCCGTCTGCGCTCAATCTGATGGTCGCAGCTGGCCTCCTGGGCGTCGCGACCCTGGCGCGGGCGACATGTGCCGCCCTGGCGCCCCAGCGCGGGCGAGACTATGTCGCCGCTGCGCGGCTCGCAGGGCTCGGCGGTTGGGACCTTGTCCGCCGCCACCTACTGCCCAATGTGATGCCGCGCCTCGTGGCTGCCGCGCTGAGTTTCATGGCGACCGCGGCCCTCCTCGAAGCAAGTCTCAGCTTCGTGGGGCTTGGCATCCAGGCGCCAGGCTCGAGCCTCGGTCTTATGCTACGCGAAGCGCAACCGGTGATGACGGCCCAGGCACTGCCGGTGCTGGTCCCGGGCTTGGCCCTGCTGCTCGTCGCGCTTGCCCTCAACCTCGTTGCCACCGGCATCCGGCACACCGTCGAGGGCGGCCGCTATGCTGCTTGAGATCACCGACCTGCGCGTCGCGTTCGGCGATGTAGTCGCCCTGGACGGCGTGAGCTTCAGCATCGACAAGGGTGAGCGCGTCGGCCTCGTTGGCGAGGCCGGCAGCGGCAAGAGCCTGGTCGCGCTCGCGATCGCCAGGCTGCTCCCGAAGGCGGCCGTGATGACGGGCGGTATCAAGCTCGATGCTCCCAGCATCGCCATCGTGCGGCAGGACGATCATCCTTCGCCAGATCCCCTCAAGAGGGCTTCGGAGCTGGTCGCGGATCGGACGCTGCTCGAAGCACTTGGCGTGCCGGCGGACCGCTTCGCCTCCGAGCTTACACCGGCACAGCGGCAACTGCTGCTCGTCGCCATGGCCATCGCGCGCAAACCAGATCTGCTCATTCTCGACGAGCCGTTCGTCCTGCTCGACGCGCCTGGCCAGAGGCGGCTGGTTGACGTGCTCGCCGCGCGGACCATGGCCATGCTGGTGATCGGCCACGATCTTGCTGCGGTCGCGATCCTGACCTCTCGCGTGCTGATCCTCGAAAAGGGCAAGGTTATCGAGGCTGGCCCGACCGGTGACGTCTTCTCGCGTCCCAGCCAGGACTATTCCAAGAGCCTAATTGCCGGCGCGCGCATCCGGGCGCGGACGCTGATGCGTTCGCCGATCGGCACGGACCTGCTCGATGTAAACGGCGTCTCCGTCACCTATCCTGACCGCCAACGCATCTTCCGGCGCAAGCCGGCCGTCACCGCACTCGACAAGGTCAGTTTCACATTGCGCCGCGGCGAAGCGCTGGCGCTGGTGGGCGCCGACGGCGCGGGCAAATCGACGCTGGCGCGGCTGATCGCCGGCCTGGGCAAAGCCAAGCGAGGCACCCTGGCCTTCGAGCGCATGGTCTATCGCGGCCGCGACCTGCCGCGGCTCTTACGCAAGGAGATCAGCCTCGTCTTTCCCGACCCGCGCTTCGCCTTCAATCCCGAGCTGAGCCTTGGCGCCTCGGTGACCGAGCCGCTGCTGCTCGACGAGAACCACACGATCGAGGAGCAGTCGGAGCGGTTGGTGGAGGTGCTGCGCGCAGTCCGCCTCACGCCTGATCACCTGGACCTATACCCCCGCGACCTCGGTCTTTACGACTTGCAGTGTCTGGCACTGGCCCGCGCCCTGATGGCGCGGCCCAAGCTCGTCGTTCTCGATGAGCCGGTGCGGCTGCTCCACAACCGGCAGCGGGTCGAGATGCTGATGCTGATCAACCGGCTGCGGGCCGATTTCGGCTTTTCGGCCATCATCACGGCGTCGAACCTCGAGCTCGTGCGGCATATTGCCGACCGGGCGCTGGTGCTCGATGCTGGCCGCATTGTCGACGAAGGCACGCCGGGCGCGCTGCTCGAAACGCCGGGGCATCCGGCGACGCAGGCCATGGCCGACGCCCGGCTGCCCGAGGTCGGCATCGGCGTGGTGGCGCCAGTCGGCCGTCAGTCTAGTCGAGCACGCCTATAAAGGCCGCGAAGGGCCCCAGGTGCAGGGTCCCGGCGGTCGGTCCGGCGACGATGCCGGGGGCGCCGCTGGCCTTCGGCTCGATGCCGGCCGGCAGCTCATAGACCACGGCCTTGTCTGTCATGTTAAAGGCGCAGAACAGCTTTTCGCCTTCGCCCGCGCGCGTGAAGGCGAGAACGCCGTCTGGCGCATCATGGATTTCGATGCCGCCCTTCTGCAGCGCCGGATGCTGGCGCCGGAAGGCGAGCGTCGCCTTGTAGTGCTGCAGCACGCTGTCATTGGCCTTGAGCTGCAGGTCGGCGGCGCGGTTGAGGTGGTCGAACGGTACGGGCAGCCAGGCCTTGGCGCTGGTGGAAAACCCACCCAGATGCGCCGAACTCTGCCACACCATCGGCGTGCGGCAGCCGTCACGGCCCTTGAACTCCGGCCAGAATTCGATGCCATAGGGATCGACCAGATCTTCGAAGGCGAGCTCGGCTTCGGTGAGGCCCAGTTCCTCACCCTGATAGAGACAGACCGAGCCTTTCATCGAGAGCAGCATGGTCGCGGCGAGGCGCACGAAGGCGTCCTGCTGGCCATGCGTCGCCCAGCGGCTGGCGTGCCTCACCACGTCGTGGTTAGAAAAGGCGAGACAGATCCACCCTTCCGGCGCGCCCTTTTCGGTGGCGTCGATCGCGGCGCGGAAGTGGCGGCTGTCGAACACGCCACCGAGATAGTCGAAGGTGTAGGCCATGTGCAGCTTGTCGGTGCCCGACGTGTACTGCGCCATCACCTCGAGCTGATGCTGGCTGTCGCCAATCTCGCCGACGGTAGTCTTGCCTGGATACTCATCGAGCAGTGCGCGCAGCCGCTTGAGGAATGCGAGGTTCTCCGGGCGGCTCTTGTCGTAAAGGTGTTCCTGGAAATTGTAGGGGTTCACGGCCGGTGCGGTGGAGGCGTTGAAGTCCTCGGGCTTTACGACGGGATTGTTCTCCAGCCCCAGCGAGTGGAAGTAGAAGTTGACGGTGTCGAGCCGGAAACCATCGACGCCGCGATCGAGCCAGAAGCGCAGGTCCGATAGCAGGGCCTCCTGAACGTCGGGATTGTGGAAATTGAGGTCGGGCTGGCTGGTGAGGAAATTGTGCAGGTAATACTGCATGCGCCGGCCGTCCCAGTTCCAGGCGCTTCCGCCGAAGATCGAGAGCCAGTTGTTGGGTGGCGTGCCATCGGGCTTGGGGTCGGCCCAGACGTACCAGTCGGCGCGATCGTTGCTGCGGCTCTGTCGACTCTCCTGAAACCACGGGTGCTTGTCGGAAGTGTGCGAGATCACCTGGTCGATGATCACCTTGAGGCCGAGCGAATGGGCCTTTTCCAGCAGCCGGTCGAAGTCGCCGAGCGTGCCGAAGATGGGATCAACGTCACGATAGTTGGAAACGTCGTAGCCAAAGTCCTTCATCGGCGAGGTGAAAAAGGGCGAGAGCCAGATCGCATCCACGCCCAGATCGGCGACATAGTCCAGCCGTTCGGTGATGCCGACGAGGTCGCCGACGCCATCGCCGTTATGGTCCTGAAACGAGCGCGGATAGATCTGGTAGATGACCGCGCCGCGCCACCAGTCCTTGTCGATCGCAACGGCTGGCTCGGTCTTTTGCTCCGTCATCGGGGGAACGGCCATGATCGGCGGCACGACACTCATTGAGCCAGTCTCCAGATGTTGCTGCAGCGCCTCTCTCTAGCCGCGGCCCAGCAATTCGCGCAAGAGAAAGGCCGGCATTGCTGCCGGCCTCCTCGGGTTCGTTCTGTTGGCTCAGTGCCAGGTCTGGCGGTCGTACCACTCATCGACTTCCCTGCGGATGTCGTCCTTGGCCTTGCCGTAGCGTTCCTGAATCTTGCCTTCGAGTTGGTCGCGCTTGCCATTGATCTCGGCCAGGTCGTCGTCGGTGAGCTTGCCCCATTGTTCCTTGACGCTGCCTTTGACCTGCTTCCAGCTGCCTTCAACGCGGTTCCAGTCCATCGTGCTTCTCCTCTTGGAGTTCGGATGCATGGACAACGCCTCGGCGGAGGTGATGTTCCCCGTCAGGCGATCCGCCCGAGCCAGGCCATGGACAATCCGCCGGCCAGCAGCGCCAGCAGCGCGCCCGCCCCAGCAAAGATGAAGGCGATCTCTGTCAGCTTCTTTTCCGCGACGAGCTTGGTCGACAGGGAATTGTAGACCTCGTTCAGCGCCTCGGACGATTGCGCGGCGAAATATTCGCCCTCGGTGCGATCGGCAATGTCCTTGAGGGTGGTCTCGTCAAGCATCGCGCGCATTGAGCGGCCACCGAAGTCGACGACATCACCGGTGGTCGAACCGAACCCCACCGTGTAGACGCGCACGCCATAATCTGCAGCGAGCTTTCCGGCCTCAATAGGGTTGGGGCCCGTG
>DATCRS010000042.1:0-2978 GCA_036568845.1 Devosia sp.
GTCATGGTCGCTGCCGGTGCCGATCACCGGGATTCGGAGTGCCCATGACCGTTACGCTTACTGTCTGCACGACCTGCAAGTACAAGCCGTTGCAACCCTTTGACGAAGAAGGGAAGTCGGGCGGCGAGCGGCTGGCGGCAGCGATAGAGGCGGAATTGGGCAACCGGAACGGCGGGGCGCGGGTTATCCGTCACGAGTGCCTGTGGAATTGCCGCAACCACTGCTCGGTGCTGATCCGTTCGCCGGGCAAGCCTGGATATCTTGTCGGGCGGTTCGAAGGCGGGCCGGAAGCGGCAACAGCGATCATCGACTGGACCGAAGCCTATGCCCAAAGCCCGGAGGGTAAGGTCCCCTACCGCAGCTGGCCGGAAGGCATGAAAGGGCATTTTATCCTCAACATCCCGGTTCTGGCCGAGGAGGAGGCGCAATGAGCGAAGGTCATGTTCTGGTTCTGGGCGGCGCCCGTTCGGGCAAGACCGGCTTCGGCGAGCGGCTTGCCATGCGCCTGGGTGACGAGCCCGTCTATCTCGCCACGGCGGAAGCGCTGGACGGCGAAATGCGCGACCGGGTGCGCACGCATCAGCAGCAGCGGCAAGGCCGGTTCGAGACGATCGAGGAGCCGCTGGATCTCTCCGGTGCGTTGCTGAGGGCGACGCGCGACCACGACGTGGTGCTGGTCGACTGCCTGACGCTCTGGATCTCGAACATGCTCGGCGCCAACAAGGATGTGGCGGCGGCGGTGGAGGAACTGGCGCTGACGCTCAATGAGGTGACGACGGCGCGAGTGATCCTCATTTCGAATGAGGTCGGGCTGGGCATCGTGCCGGACAATCCGCTGGCCCGCAGCTTCCGTGACCTCGCCGGCTCGGCGCACCAGCGGCTCGCCGAAATCTGCGATGATGTCTATTTCATCGTCGCGGGGCTACCGATGGTGCTGAAGGGCGATCCGCCGGCGGGCGCCGAGGGCACCGGCAGGCACGAAGCCTAGGCCGGTCACCGGTAGAGCAGCACGCCGAGTGCCAGCGTGATGCCGAGCGCCAGGTTGAGGACCATGGAGTAGAGCTCGAGGCTCTTGCGGATGTCGGCGGGGCCCAGATCGGTTCGACCGGAGCCCAGGGTGGGGAGGTCGACTGTCTTGCCGTCGTAGCTGCGGGGGCCGCCGAGGGCGAAGCCGAGCGCGCCGGCAAAGGCGGCCTCGGGCCAGCCGGCGTTTGGAGAGTCATGCTTGCGCGCATCGGAGAGCGCGGTGGTCCAGGCCTTCTCGGCGTCGGCGCCTTTCACCCAGAACGCGGCGCCGGCGATGAGTAGCGCAGAGAGGCGGGCGGGGAGCCAGTTGACCAGGTCGTCGAGGCGGGCGGCGGCCCAGCCGAATTCGAAGTGGCGCTCGGTCTTGTGGCCGATCATCGAGTCGGCGGTGTTGATGGCCTTGTAGAGCGCGATGCCCGGCAGACCTCCGATCACCAGCCAGAAGAGCGGGGCCAGGACGCCATCCGAGGTGGATTCAGCCAGGGACTCGATAGCGGCGCGGGAGACGGCGGCCTGGTCGAGGGCCTCGGGGTCGCGGCCGACGATCTGGGCGACTTGCCTGCGTCCGGCTTCGAGCGACTGATCGAGCGCATCGGCGACGGCGCCGACGGCCCGCCCGAGCTCCTTTTGCGCCAGCAGCGAGGTGGCAAGAATGGCTTCGGCCAGCCAGCCGAAGGGGATAAAGCTCGAGGCGAGGCGGATCGCGACCGTGATGGCGGCCGTGACGGCGAGAAGAATGGCGAGGGCGAGGACGCCCTTGACGCGCTTCTGCTTGCCGCGGTTGAGCCGGGCTTCGAGGCTGGCGAGCAGCGCACCCATCCAGACCACGGGGTGGCGGATGGCGGCGAACAGGCGCGGGGGGTAGCCGAGGAAGCGTTCGAGCAGCAGTGCGAGGGCGGGGAGGAAGACGTGCATGGCGCGGCCCTAGCGGATCGGTCTGGCGAGGGCCAGCAGGGCGTCGAGGTGGAGATGGGCCTCGAGATGCAGAGCCAGAGCGTCGAGTGTCGCCTCGATGGAGGCTTCGTAAGCCAGACCGCTGGTGGGAGCGCCGAGGTTTTCGAGAAAGGCGCGGCGGAAGCCGTCGGCGGCGAAGAGGCCGTGGAGATAGGTGCCGGAAATGCGGCTGGAGGTAGCGCCTTCTGGCCGGTTGCCGACGACGGCGAAGGGCGTGCCGGTGGCAGGGCCGGATGTGGTGCCCATATGCATGTGATAGCCGCTGAGGGGCTGGCCGAGCGCGGTGGCGGACTCGAGGCGAAGCTGCTTGGTGGGCTCGAGGATGGTTGTGACGTCGAGAAGGCCCAGGCCAGGGACGGTTTCGGGAGGACCCTCGAGGCCGGAGGGGTCGGCGATGGCCTTTCCCAGCATCTGGTAGCCGCCGCAGATGCCGAGCACCGAACGGCCCCGGCGGGCGTGGGCGAGAATATCGATGTCCCAGCCCTCGCGACGCAGGGCCTTGAGGTCGGAGATCGTGGCCTTTGAACCCGGCAGGATGATGAGATCGGCCGGCGGCAGGGGCGCGCCGGGTTCGGCAATGACGAGGTTGACGCCGGGCTCGGCCTGCAGCGGATCGAGGTCGTCGAAATTGGCGATGCGCGGCAGGCGCGGAACGACGATGGTGAAGGTCCCTGCCCCAGCCGCCGGCTTTTGGTCGAGGGCGAGCACGTCTTCGGCGGGTAGCCTGCCAGCATCGGTGAACATCGGCACGGGGCCCCAGCACGGGACGCCGGTGCGTTCGGCGATGAATTTTATGCCGTCGGCAAACAGAGTTGGATCGCCTTGGAATTTGTTGACCAGCGTCGCCTTGATGCGGGCCGCGTCGGCAGGATCGATGACGGCGAAGGTGCCGAAAAGCGAGGCGATGACGCCGCCACGCTGGATGTCGCCGATGAGGACGACCGGCAGGTCGGCCGCTGACGCGAAGCCGAAATTGGCGATGTCGTTCTGCCGAAGGT
>DATCRS010000043.1:0-2945 GCA_036568845.1 Devosia sp.
GGCCAGCGTGACGTGGAATTTTTCCTGCACGAGAAGCTGGAGGCGCATCAGCAAAAGCGAGTCGCCGCCGAGGTCGAAGAAGTTGTCATCAATACGGACTTCACTGAGACCGAGAAGTTGTTTCCAAATTTCCGTGAGCGACTGCTCGATTTCGCCCTTGGGCGCGACGGCGGTGCTTGCGGCCTGGGGTTGCGGCGCGGCTGCGACCGGCGCAGGAGCGGGGATGACGGCTACCGGAACAGGCACGGGCGCGGGTTGCGCGGCGCGCTCGATCCAATGGCGCTGGCGCTGGAGGGGATGGCCGGGGAGGATGACGCGGTGGCGCTTCAGGCCGCCGTGGATGGCGGACCAGTCGGGCTTGATGCCGCGCTGCCAGAGTTGGCCGAGGGCGGCCATCATGGCGGTGAGGTCGGGCAGTTCCTCCTTGGCGTGGCGCAGGGAGGATAGGATGGCGCGGTTGTCGGCTTTGTTGGCTTGGAACTTTGTGAGCGAGCCGAGTGTTGTGCCGGGGCCGACTTCGAGGAAGACGGCGTTGGGGTTTTTGAGCAGCTCCTTCACGCCGTCGGCGAAGCGGACGGCCTGGCGCAAATGCCGCGCCCAGTATTGCGGGTCGATGGCTTCGGCGGGCGTGATCCATTTGCCGGTGAGATTGGAGAGGAACGGGATCGTCGGTTCGCTGCGTTTGGCGCGGCGGACGCATTCGGCGAAGGTTGCGACGACGGGGTCCATCATCGCGGAATGGAATGCGTGCGAGGTGTGGAGCGGGCGGCCGGGCTTGCCGGCGGCTTTCAGCGTGGCCTCGAACGCGGTGATGTCCTCGGTCGTGCCGGAGACGACGCATTGCATCGGGCCGTTGACGCCGGCGATGGAAAGATTCGGTGGCAGGATGGTCTTGAGCTCCGCCTCGGTCATCGAGACGGCCATCATGGAGCCGCGCGGCAATGCCTGGATGAGCTTGCCGCGCTGGGCGACGAGCGCGAGCGCTTCCTCGAGCGAAAACACGCCGGCGAGGCAGGCGGCGACGTATTCGCCGAGGCTGTGGCCGGTGAGCGCGGCGGGCTGCACGCCCCACGACATCCAGAGCTTGGCCAGCGCGTATTCGATGGCAAAAAGGGCCGGCTGCGTGATGCGCGTTTGGATCAGCAGCTCTTCGGCTTCCTTGGTTTTGTCGGCGGCGGGATAGAGGATGTCGCGCAGGTCGAGGCCGTCGAGCGCGGGCTTGAGGATTACTGCGCAGCGGTCCATTTCCTCCTTGAACACGGGCTGGTCGCGGTAGAGGTCGGCGCCCATGCCGACGTATTGCGAGCCTTGCCCCGGGAACATGAAGACGACGGCGGGCGCGTCGGCGTCGAGGTCGCGTTCGTAGGTGGCGATGCGCTTGGGATCGCGCTTCTCGATTGTGCGGATCGCGTCGGGGACGTCGCGGCAAACCACGCTGCGGCGATGCGCGAAATGGCGGCGGCCGACCTGAAGCGTGTACGCGGCGTCGGCGAGGTTGATCTCCGGATGTTCCTTGAGGTGCGCCAGCAAGTTGGCCGTGGCCGTGTCGAGCGCCGCGGAACTTTTCGCGGAGAGCACGAGCACTTGCTCGCCACGCGGCGGCGCGGACGGCTCCAACGCGGGCGCTTCTTCCAGCACGACGTGCGCATTCGTTCCGCCGAGGCCGAACGAACTGACGCCGGCGCGGCGCGGTCCCGCCGGTTTCCAGTCGGTGAGCTGCGTGTTGACGAAGAACGGGCTGTCGGCGAAATCGATCTTCGGATTCGGCGCTGTGTAGTTGATCGTCGGCGGCAACTGCTGGTTGCGCAGCGCGAGGATCGTCTTCAGCAAACCGGCGATGCCCGCCGCGGTGTTGGTGTGGCCGATGTTGCCCTTGACCGAACCGATCGCGCAAAAATTTTTGGCCTCGGTTTCGAAGCGGAAGGCTTGCGTGAGCGCCGCGATTTCGATCGGGTCGCCCAGCGGCGTGGCCGTGCCGTGCGCCTCGAGATACGTGATGGTGGCGGGATCGAACCCGGCCATCGATTGCGCGGTGAGGATCGCTTCGGATTGGCCGTCGACGCTCGGCGCGGTGAAGCCCACCTTGCCGGAGCCATCATTGTTGCGGCCGAAGCCGCGGATCACCGCGTGGATCTGGTCGCCGTCCGCGATCGCCTCGGAGAGGCGCTTGAGCAGCACGATGCCGAGACCGTCGCTCGAGACCGTGCCCGCCGCCTGCGCATCGAACGGACGGCAATGGCCGTCGGGCGAAAACACGCCGCCCTCTTGATAATAGACGCCGGCCTTTTGCGGAAAGTTGATCGAGACGCCGCCGGCCAGCGCGAGGTCGCACTGGAAGCTCATTAATTCCTGGCAGGCCTGGCAAACCGTCACCAGCGACGTCGAGCACGCCGTGTTGATGTTGAGCGCCGGGCCCTTGAGGTTCAACTTGTAGGCGACGCGCGTCGCCAAAAAATCCTTGTCGTTGCCGAGGCTCACGACGCGGTCGCCGACCAGCCGCGTAACATCCTTGCGCCCGTGCAAATAATGCAGGTAGTAGCCGTTGCCGCCCATGCCGGCGTAGACGCCGATGAGTCCCTCGTACGCCTCGGGATCGTAGCCCGCGCTTTCGAGCAGTTCCCACGAGGCCTCCAGGAAGAGTCGCTGCTGCGGATCGATGACCGCCGCTTCCGTTCCGCTGAAGCCGAAGAAGCCCGCGTCGAAAAGATCCGCGTCGGCCATCACACCGCGCGCCGGTACAAATCCCGGCACGCTCTTCAACTCCGCGACATCGTGGCCCGCCGCGGCCAGTTCGCTGTCGCTGAATTTCGAAATCGATTCAACGCCCCCGGCAATGTTGCGCCAGTATTGCTCAACGTCGCGAGCGCCAGGAAAACGGCCCGTCAAGCCGATCACGGCGATCCCCTTCGCGTTCTGTGTTTCCGGCGTGCTCATTGAGACGTGGA
>DATCRS010000044.1:0-4758 GCA_036568845.1 Devosia sp.
CCGCCATGCGCCATGGCAGCCTCAATGGCGGCAAGCGGCTCCGGCCGCTGCTCGTCCGCCAGGCGGCGGCCGTCTTCGGCGTTCCGCCCCAGGCGACGCTCGCCGCCGGTCTCGCCGTCGAGATGGTGCACTGCTACTCGCTGATCCACGATGACCTGCCGGCCATGGACGACGACGACCTCCGCCGCGGCCGGCCCACTGTCCATAAGGCGTACGACGAAGCGACCGCCATTCTCGCCGGGGATGCGTTGCTGACGCACGC
Organism: Devosia sp.; assembly: GCA_036568845.1. Classification (GTDB taxonomy): domain Bacteria; phylum Pseudomonadota; class Alphaproteobacteria; order Rhizobiales; family Devosiaceae; genus Devosia_A. The sequence continues at coordinate 263 of DATCRS010000044.1, forward strand.
TTTCCAGGTTCTGGTGACAGAAGTTCACGATCAACGCCCACGCACATGCGCGGACCTTGTTGCGATCTTAGCGTCCGGAGCGGGCGCCGGTGGCATGGTCGGCGGCCAGATGCGCGACATCGAGGGCGAGACCAAGCCGTTGAACGACCGTGCGATTTCGGAGATGCAGGCGATGAAGACGGGCGCCCTGATCCGCGCCGCCGTTCAGATGGGTGCCACTCTGGGTGGCGCTAACGCACAGCAACTCCTTGATCTCACAGCATATTCTGAGAAGGCAGGGGCCGCGTTCCAGCTCGCCGACGACATCCTCGACGTCACTGCCACAACCGAAACACTAGGGAAAGCAACGGGTAAGGACGCTGGCGCCGGCAAGCAGACGCTCGTTTCCCGCATCGGCGTCGAATCCGCCCGCCGCCGACTCGGCGAGCTCGTCCACGACGCCCTCACTGCCCTCACGCCCTTCGGTCCCGAGGCCGAAGGCCTCCGTGCCACGGTGCGCTATTTCGCGACGCGGGAGCACTGATGCCCAGGCTCCTCGCGATAAATATCGGTTCGCCACAAGTCCTTGCGGGCAGCGCCACGCCGACCGGCATCGTCAAGCTGCCGCGCTCCGGGCCCGTATTGATCGACGAAATGGGTGTCCTCGGCGATGCCGTCCTCGACAAGAAGGTCCATGGCGGCCGGGATCAGGCCGTCTACATCTATCTCCAGTCCGACTACGACTGGTGGACGGCCGAAGTAGGACAACCCTTTCCGCCCGGCACTTTCGGCGAAAATCTCACGATTTCAGGTCTTTCGGGGGACGCCGTCGCCATCGGCGACCGGCTGCAGATCGGGCACGTGCTGCTTGAAGTCACCTACCATCGCACACCTTGCGCCACGCTCGGTCGCAGGATGGGCGACCCGCGCTGGGTCCAGCGCTTCGCCAAAGCCCTGCGTCCCGGCGCATACACACGCGTTCTGACCCCCGGCATGGTCGAGGCCGGCATGGAGATCGCGTACATCCCTTTCGCCGGCGAGCGCGTCACGGTCTCCGAATTGATGGCCACCGACGGCCTGCGCGAACGCCCGCGCGAGCTGATGGAACGCCTGATGCGGACACCCGTCCGCGAGAAGACGCGCCTCAAATACGAGGCACTCGGGCGGTAGGGTATCCCGTGGTTCGAAGACCCGGCGCCAGGCCGTGGCGCCGGGTTCGTACCGCCTCTAGCGGACGCGATACGACGAGATGATATCGTTGTTTCGCCCGCCCAAGTTCGGGCGGCTGCGGTCGAGCACAGCGCAGCGGCCTTGGAAGTTGACGTGTTCGCAGACCTGCACCTCTGCGTCCCCGCGGATGCGGATCGAAGAAATGCGATCGTTGAAGCTTCCCAGCCTCGCAGCGGATTCGCCCGGCCTGGCGCATAGCCTGGCGCCGCCGAAGTTCACATGCTCATAGAAGCAGACCTGGCCGAAACGGCGCGGAAAGCCCGGGCGCTGACGGAAATCACCGCCGTTGCCGATCGAGAACGAAAAGTTAGGCGTGCGGATGCTGAAGTTGACGTCAGGTCCTTCGTCATCATCAATGATGACCCGGCCGCCGCCACCTGTGTCGGTTAGGTAACGAGCCGAGACCCACCCGTCCGGGCCGCTGTGGCTGATGCGGCACCAGCCGTTGGAACGGCACTCCTCTACATCGACGTTCTCTCCGGCAAACAGCGTGTCGACCACGCCGTAGCTTGTTCCCGGGCCGGACCGTACGTTGAGCGAGGTGGTTGCTTGAGCGGCCTCAGCAATCGACATACCGAGAAGTGAGATGCTTATGGCGGTGGCCAGGATTTTGATGGATCGCATGAAGATCCTCCTTGTTATCGTTGTAACGCCCCTTGTTAGCGCCAACCTCTACAAGAAAAGATGGTTCCGAGATCCACCGCTGGTCGGACCATTGGCCCCACCTGACCCGGGTCGTTGGCCCCTATCGGCCCGCGATGGCTGCGGCCCAGACTCCGGCAAGCCTTATCTACTCAGCCGCCTGTTTTCCGGCGCCGAACCGTTGTTCGATATAGTCGGCGACCATCCGCTTGAACTGGTCGGCGACGTCGGCGCCGCGGAGGGTGGCGACCTTCTGGCCTTCGATGAAGACCGGCGCCGCAGGCGTTTCACCGGTGCCGGGGAGGGAGATGCCGATATCGGCATGCTTGCTCTCGCCGGGCCCGTTGACGATGCAACCCATCACGGCGACCGACAGCGTTTCTACGCCAGGATAGCGCTCCTTCCAGTCAGGCATGGAGGATGAGAGATGGTCCTGGATTTCCTTGGCGAGGGTCTGGAAGGTCGTCGAGGTGGTGCGGCCGCAGCCGGGGCAGGCGGCCACCACGGGTAGGAACTGCCTAAAGCCCATGGTTTGCAGCAGTTCCTGCGCCACGCGCACTTCCTGCGTGCGGTCGCCGCCCGGCTCCGGGGTCAGCGAGACGCGGATGGTGTCGCCGATACCCTGCTGGAGCAGGATGCCCATTGCCGCCGAGGAGGCAACGATGCCCTTGGACCCCATTCCCGCTTCGGTGAGCCCCAGATGAAGGGCATAGTCGCAACGGGCAGCGAGATCCTGGTAGACGGCGATCAGGTGCTGCACGTCCGACACCTTGGTCGAAAGCAGAATACGATCGCGTCCCAGTCCGAGCTCTTCGGCGCGCGCCGCCGACAGCAGGGCAGACTGGATGATCGCCTCGCGCTGCACGGCCGCGGCTGAAACCGGGTTGGGCGAGGCCGAATTCTCGTCCATCAGCCGGGTCAGCAGCTCCTCGTCGAGCGAGCCCCAGTTCACGCCGATGCGGACCGGCTTGCCGTAGCGCATTGCCAGCTCGATGAGGGTGGCGAACTGCGTGTCGCGCTTGGCCTTGAAGCCGACATTGCCGGGGTTGATCCGGTATTTGTCGAGCGCCTCGGCACAGGCCGGATGGTCGGTCAGCAGCTTGTGGCCGATATAGTGGAAGTCACCGATCAGCGGCACGCTGATGCCGCGCGCCCGCAGCCGGTCGCGGATATGCGGCACCGCCGCCGCGGCTTCGTCGCGATCGACGGTGATGCGGACGAGCTCGGAGCCGGCGCGCCAGAGTTGCGCCACCTGCTTCACCGTCGACTCGATGTCGGCGGTGTCGGTGTTGGTCATCGACTGCACGACGATCGGCGCGCCGCCGCCGACCATGACGCCGCCGACATTCACACCCACCGATTTCCTGCGTTCCGCCACGGTCATCGCAAACCTCGCCTTTGCGTCAGCAAATAAGGCTTCGGGCCGTCACACGCAATGATTGTGGCCGGCTAGGAGGTCTGCGTCAGGAAGCGTCGCACGGTCATCCGCGAGGTGATGGCCGTCATCGCCGCGATCACCGGCACTACGGCGGCAATGCCCAAAATCCCGTCGAAACCCAGCGCGAAGCGTCCGAACAGGACGCCCAACTGCTGGTTTGCCTCGACCGGAACGATTCCGCCGGCCACGAAGCTGACCAGGATGAAAAACAGGATCGCCGCCAGGCCGCCAAAGATGCCGCCACGAAAACCGATGGCGAGGAAGCGGCCCTGGAACTCGCCGGCAATGAAGCTGTTGGAGGCGCCGATAAAGTGCAGCACGTCGACGATCTCGCGGTTCGACGCCATCGTGCCGCGGGTGGCGAAGATGATGGCGAGCACAGTAGCGACAACGATCAGGGTGAGCACCAAAAGGCCGGAAACGACGATCGTGCCGGCCATGACGTTGAGCTGCTGGCGCCAGGCGGCGTGCGTGTCGAGGCTGGCGCCCTTGATCACCTGCAGGTCGCGCTGGAGCTTTTCGATATCGGCTTCGGCCGGATCGGCGAGCTCGACCACGACCAGCCGCGGGATTTCGATAGCCGAAAGATCGAGCCCGCTGCCGAGCCACGGCTCGAGCAGCGCTTCGCTTTCCTTGATGGTCAGCGCTCGTGCAGAGGCCACGCCCGGTGTCTGCTCGGCAAGCGCCACCGCGGTGCGGAGGTTGCTCTCCATCACCTCGCCCTCGACCGGGCGGATCTGGATGGTCACCTCGCGGCCAACATCGGAGGACCAGGCGATGGCGGACTTCTGCACCAGCACCACGCCGCCCAAAGTCACGCCGGAGAGAAAGGTCATGATGGCGATGAGCAGCACCAGCGTGCGCCCGGCCACCGATTTCTCGGGGACGATGGGCGCTGCCTTGATGCGTTGCGGTGCCGCCGGTTGTGCCGGTGCGGCCATGGCGGCGTCACTCACTGAACACCACCTGCCCGTCCTCGAGCTGCATGCGGGGGAAGGGGAAGCTGTCGAGCAGCGGCAATTCGTGGGTGGCGAGGATGATCGTCGTGCCCATCCGGTTGAGCTCGGCAAAGAGCCGTACCAGCCGCAGCGACAGTTCAGGATCGACGTTGCCGGTCGGTTCGTCGGCGAGGAGAATGTCGGGACGGCCGATCACGGCACGGGCGATGGCGGCGCGTTGCTTCTCGCCGCCCGAGAGCAGCGGCGGG
>DATCRS010000045.1:0-3358 GCA_036568845.1 Devosia sp.
GTGATGGGCAGCGTCGCGAGCGAGCGGTCGGGCGCGAGCGTCGCCGCGGCAAGCGCGCCGACCGCCATCACGATGGCGCCATTTGAGCCGCCCAGGGCCTGGCTCACTGCCAGGAGGGCAACGTTGCGGATGGGACTGGGACTGACGGTCACTGCCGCCTCCTCGACTGAGACTGACTAGATTAGCGCCCTGCCCGAGCCGCGGTCGACCCGCCGATCAAGATTTTTCGCGGGGAATCGTGCGGGAAATGGCGTCGAGGACGCCATTGACGAGGGCCGGCGCGTCGTCCTCGTAGAAGGCCTTGGCGACGTCCACATATTCCGTGATGACGACGCCCGGCGGAATGTCCTGTCGCTTCAGCAGCTCCCAGGCGGCGCAGCGGAGAATGGCGCGCAGGGTGGCGTCGATGCGCGTCACCGGCCAGTCCTTGGTCAGGGCGTTGTCGATAGCCGGGTCGATCTGCAACTGGGTCTTGATCACGCCGCGCACAATCTGCCGGAAGAAATCGGCATCGGCGGGCAGGTACTCTTCCCCCTCGATCTCGCGTCCGAGATGCAGCGCCGAAAACTGCGACAGGGTATCCTCGAGGGACTGGTGCCCGACATCCATCTGATAAAGCGCCTGCACCGCGGCCAAACGTGCCGCACCCCGCTGATTGGCGGTCTTGCCGCCCGATTTGCCGGCTGACCCGGATGGCTGATTGGTCTTCTTGGTCTCTGCCATCAAAGGTCTCGTCACAACTCGCGTTCGAAGGTGCGGAGCTTATCGGGCCCGAGCGCGCGCCGGTCAACCTCGACGAAGCCCGCGCCGCGCAGGCGGCCATCGAGCCCGCCGAGCATGGTCGCTGGGATGCCACCGCGTCCGACGACCGTGTCCGTCGTGATAAGGTGGAAGCGGTCGACGAGTTCAGCGGCGATGAAGGCTTCGACCAGCCGCGCCCCGCCCTCCACTAGGAGCGTGACGATGCCTCGGCCGGTGAACGGCACCATCGCCTTGCGCAGGTCCGGGCGCTCGTTACGCCCGTCGACGGTGATGACGCCGACCGACTCGGGTACGTCGAATTGGCGTCCTGCGACGGCAAGAATGGCCGTGGGGTAGCCGGATACACCGGCGATCAGATTGAGACCGGTGTCGAGCTCGCGGGTACCGGCGACCACGATGCGCTGGTAGATGCGACTGTCGAGGCCCTTGAGCCTCACGAAGAGCTTTGGATCGTCGACCATGGCGGCGCGGGCGCCGATAGCCACCGCGTCATGGGTCGCCCGCAGCATCTGCACATAGCGCTGCGTTTGCGCGCTGCCGGTCACCGCGTTCTTGACGGTCGGCAGCCCCACCATGCCGTCCCTGGAGACGATGAGCTTACCGGTGACAAACGGCCGGCCGGACTTGAACGACAGCCGCTCGGCCTCGTAAAGCGCCACAGAAGGTTCGTGGCCCGCAATGACCACGTCGATGCCCGCGGCGCGAAGCCGGGCGGCGCCCTGCCCTGCCTGCATGCGGTCCGGGTGCGGCGCGCCGACCACCACGCGGCGCAGGCCGCCTTTGATGATCGCCTCGGTCGATGGCGGCGTCCGTCCCCACTGGCTGGTCGGCTCCAGCGTGCAGTAGAGCGTGCGGCCGCGGGCGCTGCCGCGCGCTTCATCGACGGCAAATGGCTCGGCGAATGGGACTGCCCGGCCCGTGACGCCACGTCCAAATACAAGCTGCAGTTCCTCATCGACGATAAGCGCCGCGGCTGCGGAGTGCCCTGGGCTCGCCCCTACGGCCACTCGAGCGAGCCGTGCGGCGGCGTCGAGCCAGCGGCGGTCGAGGCCGGAGACCTCGCTCAATCGTCTTCGTCCAGATGCGGCCGCCGCGCGTCCTCGGCCAGTGCGCGCAAGAAGGAGGAGAAGTCTTCGGCCGCGGAGAAGTTCTTGTAGACTGAGGCGAAGCGCACGAAAGCGACGTCGTCGAGGTTCTTGAGTCCCTCCATGACGAACTCGCCGATCTGGTCGGAGCTGACTTCGCCTTCGCCCAGGCTCTCGAGCTGCCGGACGACACCGGAGATCATGCGGTCTACCCGTTCAGGATCGACATCGCGCTTACGCAAGGCCGTGTTGACCGAGCGGGCGAGCTTGTCGCGGTCGAAGGGGACCCGGCGACCTGACTTCTTCACCACCATGAGCTCACGCAGCTGCACGCGCTCGAAGGTGGTGAAGCGGCCGCCGCAGGCGCTGCAGATGCGCCGGCGGCGGATGGCACTCGAGTCCTCGGTCGGACGGCTGTCCTTGACCTGCGTATCGTCGTTTCCGCAGTAAGGGCAGCGCATCGCCTAGTCCTGGTAGATCGGGAAGCGGTTGGTCAGAGCCACAACCTTGTCGCGAACCGCGGCCTCGACGGCGGCGTTGCCCTCGTCCGAGTTGGCCTCGCGCAGCCCGTCCAGCACCTCGACGATCAGCTTGCCGATCTCGCGATACTCAGCTTCGCCGAAGCCGCGGGTGGTGCCCGCCGGCGTGCCGAGGCGGATGCCGGAGGTGACGAACGGCTTTTCGGGATCGAACGGGATGCCGTTCTTGTTGCAGGTGATGTAGGCCCGACCCAGCCCCTGCTCCGCCCGCTTGCCGGTGGCGTTCTTCTTGCGCAGATCGACCAGCATCAGGTGGTTGTCGGTGCCACCCGAGACCACATCGAGGCCGTGTTCGATCAGCGTGGCGGCAAGCGCGCGGGCGTTGGCGACGACCTGTCGGGCATAGGCCTTGAACTCGGGCTGCAGCGCCTCCTTGAAGGCCACGGCCTTGGCGGCGATGACATGCATCAGCGGTCCGCCCTGGAGACCGGGGAACACCGCCGAGTTGATCTTCTTGGCGATTTCCTCGTCATTGGTGAGGATCATGCCGCCACGCGGGCCGCGCAGGGACTTGTGGGTCGTGGTGGTGACGACATGCGCATGCGGCACCGGTGAGGGATGCACGCCACCGGCGACGAGGCCGGCGATGTGGGCCATGTCGACCATGAGGTAAGCGCCGATTTCGTCGGCGATGTCGCGGAACCGCTTCCAGTCCCAGACGCGCGAATAGGCCGTGCCGCCGGCGAGGATCAGCTTGGGCTTGTGCTCGCGGGCCTTGCGCGCCACCTCGTCCATATCGAGCAGGTGGTCGTCCTGTCGGACGCCGTACGACACCACCTTGAACCACTTGCCGGACATATTGACCGGCGAGCCGTGGGTGAGGTGGCCACCCGAATTGAGGTCGAGGCCCATGAAGGTGTCGCCCGGCTGCAGCAGCGCCAGGAATACGGCCTGGTTCATCTGGCTGCCCGAGTTGGGCTGGACGTTGGCGAAGTTGCAGCCGAAGAGCTGCTTGGCGCGCTCGATGGCGAG
>DATCRS010000046.1:0-6814 GCA_036568845.1 Devosia sp.
CTCTCCGGATGGCGAATAGCGGCGGCGCTGGGGTTCATTTCCTACAGTTTTCCTATTCCGCTACTCCATCTCCTACGGCTGCGGGTGACAACACGGCAAAAAAGTGTCACGAACCGCTTGCCCGCAGTTTTGAACTATGCAAATGTAGCCTCGATAGGACAGCACGCCTGTCCAATTCGTGAGCCGCCGGTCTCCCCGGATGCGTTTCACACGCCGTTCCGGCTGGCCCGCGCTCGAATGCGGAAACGGAGTGGTGGGGCCTTATCGAGCCCGAATGAGCGGCCATTTGGATGCAGAGCCGCTCCCCACGAAATGATTGCGCCGTCGGTTTCGCGCCGTACACTGATAAGGTACGGGACGAGGCTCAAGGCGCGTCGAAAGGATACCAATCCCGGGACTTCCCGGATCGCGACGACGGCAACAACGAGGTTTTTTACATGGCACACGAACGGAACGGCTCGCACTCTCTGCCCGTATCGGACAAAGCCATGCGCAAAAACGACGTGGTGGCGCGTCCGACCTATGAGGAAGTGGCGCCCAAGGCCGGCGGCCTCTTTGATCCCGCGCGCGAGCACGACGCTTGCGGCGTCGGCTTCATCGTCAACCTGAAGAACCAGCCCAGCCAGCGGATCGTCCAGAACGGCCTCGCCATTCTGGAGAACCTCGAGCATCGCGGTGCCGTGGGTGCGGACCCGCTGATGGGCGACGGCGCCGGCATCATGGTGCAGATCCCCCACAAGTTCTTCGTGGGCGAGATGGCCAAGCAGGGCGTGCAACTCCCCGGCAAGGGCGAGTATGCCGTCGGCTTCATCTTCATGCCGCAGGATCGTGATCTGCGCGCCAAGATGGAGCGGCTGGTAAACCGCGTCATCGAAGACGAGGGTCAGAGCGTGCTCGGCTGGCGCGACGTGCCATCGGACAACTCCTCGCTCTCCAAGGCACCCGAGATCATGGCGACCGAGCCGTGCCACCGCCAGGTGGTGATCGGCCGCTCGAGCGACATTGCCGACGAGGAAGCCTTCGAGCGCAAGCTCTACATCATCCGCAAGGTGATCTCGGCGAAGATCTTCTCGGCCTTCGAAGGCAAGCCGAACGATTTCTACATCGTCTCGATGAGCTGCCGCACGCTGGTCTACAAGGGCATGTTCCTCGCCGCTCAGCTCGGCGCCTACTACGCCGACCTGCACCATCCGGACTTCGAGTCCGCGCTGGCGCTCGTGCACCAGCGCTTCTCGACCAACACCTTCCCCAGCTGGCGCCTCGCCCACCCCTACCGGTTCGTCTGCCACAACGGCGAGATCAACACGGTGCGCGGCAACGTCAACTGGATGGCCGCGCGCCAGGCCTCGGTGTCGTCTCCGCTGTTTGGCGGCGACATCAACAAGCTCTGGCCGATCTCCTATCCGGGCCAGTCGGACACCGCCTGCTTCGACAACGCGCTGGAGTTCCTTATGCGCGGCGGCTACTCGCTGCCGCACGCGGCGATGATGCTGATCCCGGAAGCCTGGGCCGGCAACCCGCTGATGGATGAGGACCGCAAGGCCTTCTACGAGTATCACGCGGCGCTGATGGAGCCGTGGGACGGCCCTGCCGCCATGTGCTTCTCCGATGGCATCCATATCGGCGCGACGCTCGACCGCAACGGCCTGCGTCCGGCCCGTTACCTGGTCACCGAGGACGACGAAGTCGTCATGTCCTCGGAAGCCGGCGTGCTGCCGATTCCGGCCGAGAAGGTGAAGCAGAAGTGGCGCCTGCAGCCGGGCAAGATGCTGCTGATCGACCTCGAACAGGGCCGCATCGTCTCCGACGAGGAGATCAAGAAGGAACTGGCGACCGCCCACCCCTACAAGACCTGGCTGGGACGCACGCAGATCGTGCTCGAGGACCTGCCGGCCGTGCATTACGAGCCCAAGACCTCGGACGTGCCGCTGCTCGACCGCCAGCAGGCCTTCGGCTACACGCAGGAAGACCTGAAGCTGCTGCTCACCCCCATGGCGACGACCGGCCAGGAGGCCGTCGGCTCCATGGGCACCGACACGCCGATCTCGGCGATGTCGAACAAGTCGAAGCTCCTCTACACCTACTTCAAGCAGAACTTCGCGCAGGTGACGAACCCGCCGATCGACTCGATCCGCGAAGAGCTGGTGATGAGCCTCGTCTCGTTCATCGGGCCGCGACCGAACGTGCTCGACTTGACTGGTGGCGGCAAGCGGCAGCGCCTCGAAGTGCGCCAGCCGATCCTCACCAACGAGGATCTCGAAAAGATCCGCGCCATCGGCGGCATGGAGGACAACCCGTTCCGTTCCAAGACGCTGGACATCACCTATCCGGTGGCTGAAGGCGCCGACGGCATGAAGGCGGCGCTCGACCAGCTGTTCTCGGACGCCGAGATGGCCGTCCATTCGGGCGACAACATCATCATTCTCTCGGACCGCGCGATGAGCCGTGACCGGGTGGCGATCCCTGCTTTGCTCGCGACCGCGGGCGTGCACCATCACCTCATCCGCAAGGGTCTCCGCACCTCGGTGGGCCTTGTGGTCGAGACCGGTGAAGCGCGCGAGGTGCATCACTTCTGCGCCCTCGCCGGCTATGGCGCCGAGGCGATCAACCCCTATCTCGCCTTCGAGACGCTGCTCGCCATGAAGCCGCAGTTCCCGCCGGAGGTGGACGAGCACGAGGTCATCTACCGCTACATCAAGGCGATCGGTAAGGGCATCCTCAAGGTCACGGCCAAGATGGGCATCTCGACCTATCAGTCCTATTGCGGCGCGCAGATCTTCGACGCCGTGGGCCTGAGCTCGGAGTTCGTCAACACCTACTTCACCGGTACCGCGACGACCATCGAAGGCGCTGGTCTCAAGGAAATCGCCGAGGAGACGGTGAAGCGTCACCTCGATGCCTTCGGCAACTCGCCGGTGCTCGAGGACGCGCTCGACATCGGTGGCGACTACGCTTTCCGCCTGCGCGGCGAAGCCCATGTCTGGCGCTCCGAGACCGTAGCCAACCTGCAGCACGCCGCCCGCGGCAATGCCCGCGACAAGTATCGCGAGTTCAGTAAGCTCGTGAACGAGGTCGAGGACCGCTACGTCACCATCCGCTCGCTCTTCCGCCTCAAGGGCGCGGAGGAGGATGGCCGCACGGCCGTGCCACTCGAGGAAGTCGAACCCGCCGCCGAGATCGTCAAGCGCTTCTCGACCGGCGCCATGTCCTATGGCTCGATCTCGCTCGAGGCGCACACGACGCTCGCCATCGCCATGAACCGGATCGGCGGCAAGTCGAACACCGGCGAGGGTGGCGAGGAGCCCGATCGCTTCCGGCCGATGGCCAATGGCGACAGCAAGCGCTCGGCCATCAAGCAGGTGGCTTCGGGCCGGTTCGGCGTGACGACGGAATACCTCGTCAACTCGGACATGATGCAGATCAAGATGGCGCAGGGTGCCAAGCCCGGCGAAGGCGGCCAGTTGCCCGGCGACAAGGTCAACGACGTCATCGCCAAGGTGCGTCACTCGACCAAGGGCGTCGGCCTCATCTCGCCGCCGCCGCACCACGACATTTATTCGATCGAGGACCTGGCGCAGCTGATCTTCGATCTGAAGAACGTCAACCCGGAAGGGCTGGTGTCGGTCAAGCTCGTCTCCGAGGTCGGTGTCGGCACGGTCGCCGCCGGCGTCGCCAAGGCGCGCGCCGATCACGTCACCATCTCCGGCTACGAGGGCGGCACCGGTGCGAGCCCCTTGACCTCGCTGAAGCATGCCGGCTCGCCCTGGGAAATCGGCCTTGCCGAAACGCACCAGACGCTGGTCGCCAACAAGCTGCGCTCGCGCATCGCGGTGCAGGTCGACGGCGGCATCCGCACCGGCCGTGACGTGGTGATCGGCGCCCTGCTCGGCGCCGACGAATTCGGCATGGCTACGGCTCCGCTGATCGCGGCCGGTTGCGTGATGATGCGCAAGTGCCACCTCAACACCTGCCCGGTCGGCGTCGCCACGCAGGATCCTGTCCTGCGCGCCCGCTTCACCGGCAAGCCAGAGCACGTCATCAACTACCTCTTCTTCGTCGCCGAGGAAGTGCGCGAGCTGATGGCCCAGCTGGGCTACCGGACCTTCGACGAGATGGTCGGCCAGATGCAGATGCTCGACAAGACCGAGGCCATCTCGCACTGGAAGGCAAAGGGCCTGGACTTCTCCAAGCTCTTCTTTAAGCCGCACGCCCCCGAAGGCGTCGGCATCCGCCACTCCGAGGGCCAGAACCACCCGATCGACAAGGTGCTGGATCGCAAGCTCATCGAGCTCGCCAAGCCGGCGCTGGAGCACGGCATGCCGGTCAAGATCGTCGAGACGATCAACAGCGTCGACCGCTCCGCCGGCGCCATGCTGGGCGGCGCAGTGGCCAAGCGCTACGGCCATGCCGGCCTGCCCGAGGACACCATCCACATCTCGCTGACCGGTACCGCCGGCCAGGCCTTCGGCGCCTGGGCCACCCGCGGCATCAGCTTCGATCTCGTGGGTGAGGCCAACGACTATGTCGGCAAGGGTCTCTCGGGTGCGCGCCTGGTGGTGCGTCCGCCGGAGCAGCGCGGCTATGTGGCCGAAGACTCGATCATCATCGGCAACACCGCGCTCTATGGCGCCATCACCGGCGAGTGCTACTTCCGCGGCGTGACGGGCGAGCGCTTCGCCGTGCGCAACTCGGGTGCCATCGCGGTGGTCGAGGGTACCGGCGACCATGGCTGCGAGTACATGACCGGGGGTGTCGTCGTGGTGCTGGGCAAGACCGGCCGCAACTTCGCCGCGGGCATGTCGGGCGGCGTCGCCTATGTGCTCGACGAGGACGAGAGCTTCGAGAGCCGCTGCAACATGTCGATGGTCGAGCTCGAGCCGGTGGTCGAGGAAGAGGCGATCTCTGCCCGCGAGTACCACCACTCGGGCGATCTCGAGACCAAGGGCGTGGTGGAAATCTTGCACGACCTCGGCCGGGCCGACGCCGAGCGGCTCTACCAGCTCGTGCTCCGGCACAAGACGTTCACCGGCTCGTCGCGGGCCAACCACATCCTCTCGAACTGGGAAGAATACCTGCCCAAGTTCCGCAAGGTCATGCCGATCGAATATCGCAAGGCACTGGCCCAGATGGAACGCGAACGGGCCGCTATTCAGGCCGCGGCGGAGTAAGAACCATGGGAAAGATCACTGGCTTCCTCGAGATCGACCGGCGCGACCGCAAGTATGCGCCGGTGCCGGAGCGGCTGAAGCACTGGAACGAGTTCGTCATCCCGCTCGGCGACGAGGGCACCCGCGAGCAGGCGGCGCGCTGCATGGATTGCGGCATCCCGTACTGTCACAACGGCTGCCCGGTGAACAACCAGATCCCCGACTGGAACGATCTGGTCTATCGCGGCGACTGGCTGAAGGCGCTGAGGAACCTGCACTCGACCAACAACTTCCCGGAGTTCACCGGCCGCATCTGCCCCGCCCCGTGCGAGGCGAGCTGCACGCTGAACATTCCGGATACCCCGGTCACCATCAAGACCATCGAGTGCGCCATCGTCGACAAGGGTTGGGCCGAGGGCTGGATCAAGCCCGAGGTCAATCCGGTCAAGACCGGCAAGAAGGTCGCGGTGGTCGGATCCGGCCCGGCCGGCATGGCGGCTGCCCAGCAGCTCGCCCGCGCCGGCCACGAGGTTCATCTCTTCGAGAAGAACCAGCAGATCGGCGGCCTGATGCGTTACGGCATCCCGAACTTCAAGCTGGACAAGACGGTGATCGATCGCCGCATGGGCCAAATGGAAGCCGAGGGCGTGGTGTTCAGGACCGGCGTCAATGTCGGCGAGGACATCACCATCGACGAGCTCGACGCGCAGTATGACGCCGTGGCCATGGCCGGCGGCGCCGAGAAGCCGCGCGACCTGCCGATCCCCGGCCGCGAGCTGCAGGGCATCCATTTCGCCATGGATTTCCTCAGCCAGCAGAACCGGCGCGTCACCGGCGAGCCGCTTAACAACGTCGCCCCCATCCTCGCCAACGGCAAGCACGTGGTGGTTATCGGCGGCGGCGATACCGGCTCGGACTGCATCGGTACCTCGAACCGCCAGGGCGCGCTCTCGGTCACCCAGATCGAGATCATGCCCGCGCCGCCCGAGAAGGAGAACAAGGCGCTCGTCTGGCCGAACTGGCCGATGAAGATGCGCACCTCCTCCTCGCAGGAAGAGGGTGTGACCCGCGACTACGCAGTGGCCACAGTTCGCTTCGAGGGTGAGAACGGGGTGGTGAAGAAGCTCATCTGCGCCCGCGCCGACGAGAAGTTCCAGCCGATCCCGGGCACCGAGTTCGAACTGAAGGCCGATCTCGTCACCCTCGCCATGGGCTTTCTGGGCCCGGTACAGGAGGGCATGGTCAAGGATTCCGGCGTAGAACTCGACAAGCGCGGCAACGTCTTCGCCGACACCTTCCAGTACAAGACCAGCCGGGAGAAGTTCTTCTCCTGCGGCGATATGCGCCGCGGCCAGTCGCTGGTCGTCTGGGCCATCCGCGAAGGCCGCCAGTGCGCCAGGTCGATCGACCAGTTCCTGATGGGCCGGACGGATCTGCCGCGGTAAGGCGGAGTATCGGATAGCGGTTTAAGGGGCGCTTCGGCGCCCCTTTGTTTGTCCGGCGCTACCCGCGCACGATGCGCGGCGCGTCGAGATCGACGTAGTCGACGAGGATGCCCGCGAGCTGCTGCGGCCGGCACTCGGCGAAATAGAGCTTCTGGCCCTCATGATAGCGGCGGTTCGACGGCGCCAGGGGATCGGGATCGGAGCCGTCGCGCACTGCCATCC
>DATCRS010000047.1:0-7580 GCA_036568845.1 Devosia sp.
GCGGCTGCGGCCCAGGATAGAGGCCCGACCGACCTGCCCGCCATTTGCCTCGCGCAAGCCGGCCACGCCGGCATGGGCGGCATGTCCATGAGCGGTGGCATGCAGGGCGGCATGGCCATGCAGGGCATGTCCGACGAGGCCCACACCGACCTAATGGCCGGCATGGGCCAGATGAACGCCGACATGATGGCCGGCGGAACCGCCGCGGACATCGACGTCGCCTTCCTCTGCTCGATGATCCCGCACCACCGCGGCGCCATCGACATGGCCAACGCTGAGCTTGCGCATGGCGACGACGCCTGGGCCAAGGAAATGGCCCAGAAAGTCATCGACGCCCAGGAACAGGAAATCGCCGACATGCTGGCGTGGCTGGAGAAGCAGGGAAAATAGGCCTGGGGGAGTGCCCCAGTGCTCGGCGCCGGCGGCTCCTTCGCCTTCTCCCCTCAGGGGGAGAAGGGCCGACCGACAGATCCCAGCAAGGCTGACCTACTGTGCCGCGACCTGCTGCGCATGGGTGCCATTGGTCAGACGGTCGGCGAGGCGGATCGCCGCGAGGAAGCTCGCGGTGGACCCCTTGCCGGTCCCGGCGAGGTCGAAGGCGGTTCCGTGGTCCGGCGAGGTGCGGACGATGGGCAGACCGAGTGTCACGTTCACCGCCTCGTCGAACGCCACGGTCTTGATCGGGATCAGCGCCTGGTCGTGGTACATGGCGATGATGGCGTCGTATTTGCGCCAGATCGGCATGTGGAAGGCCGTGTCGGCGGGCAGGGGGCCGTCGACCTCGACGCCCTCGAACCGCAGGTTGGCGATCGCCGGCCCGATCACGTCCAGGTCCTCCATACCGATCGCCCCACCCTCGCCAGCATGCGGGTTGAGCCCGGTTACGGCCAGTCGCGGATTGGCGATGCCGAAGCGGGTCCTGAGGTCATGATCCACGATCTTGCCGGTCGAAACGATCAGTTCGTTGCTGATGAGCCCCGGCACCTTGTGGATGGGCACATGGATGGTGGCGGGCACCACGCGCAGTTCGTTGTGCGCCAGCATCATCACCGGCATGGGCGCGCCGCCGCCGCGATCGCAGAGCGAGGCGATGAACTCGGTGTGGCCCGGGAACTTGAAGCCGGCGGTATAGAGCGCGGCCTTGTGGATAGGCGAGGTAACGATGCCGCGGCACATGCCGCCCAGCACGCAGGTCACTGCCTGCGAGATCGCTTCGATCACCACCTTGGCCGAGAGCGGGCTGGAATCGCCCGGCTTGTCAGGCACCAGTCCATTGATCTCGGCGACGGGCAGGGCCGTCTCGAAAATGGTCTCGGCGAAGGCCGGTGAGGTGGGGACGACATCGACGTCGATCCCCAGCCGCTTGGCGCGGCTCCGGAGGAAGGCAGTCTGGCCGTAAACGATAAAGGGCGGCAGATCGAGTTTCTGCCGCTCCGAGAAGAGCTCGAGGATGATGTCGGGGCCGATGCCGGCCGGCTCGCCCATGCTGATCGCAAGCGGCAACAGACCCGTCGTGCTCATGGCGTCTCCCTCAGACGACGCCGGCCGGCTGCGTCCGGTCGGCCAGCGATAAAGTAACGACAAGTCTTAAGTGCAGTGTTCCGAAATTCGATACAATCGAACGGAACCTGCCGTCTACGCACTTATTCGTAGACGATCTTCATCCGCTGCTTGACCTCTTCGAGGTACTTCTTCGCCTCGGCCTTCAGCGCATCGTCACCGGCCTGCTGTTGGATGGTGTTCTTGATGAAGGTCGTGTCCTTGGCCTCCGACTTCGAGCAGACAGCGAGCATCGAGACGCCCTGCTCGACGACGCGCGGCTTGGTGATGCCGCCAACATTGAGGCCGGCGAGCTCCTTGGCGATCGCCTCCGGCATCTGCGTGGCGTGGCGCCGGCCGACATCGATCACCGCAGCGTCGGTATAGGAGAGCGAAAGCTGCACGGCGCTGTCGCAGCCCTGAAAGCTCTTGCGGTACTGGTTGGCCTGTCCGGTACGGGCCGAGCTGCCCTTGCCGATGAAGATCACTTCCTTGAGGATGTAGTCGAAGCTGTTCGACCCATTGAGCTCCGCCTGCGCCTTCTGGTCGAGCTCGGCGTCCGACATCTGCACGCGCGACATCACCGCGCTCTGGACGACCTGGTTCCAGGCGAGGGTGGCGTGCAGCCGGTCCTTCAGCGTGTCGATGTTGACGCCTTGCTGGTTTAGGATTTGGCCGAGCTTGTCGCGGCTCACCTTGATGTTGCGCGCCACCTGCAGCACAGCATCCTCGACTTGCGCGTCGCTGACGGTGATGCCGAGGCGCTTGGCCTCCTGGATCATCACCTGCTCGTTGACCAGCTCGTCGAGTGCGGCTTTCGCGCCGCTCTTGCCCTCGAGCTGGAAGAGCTTCAGCCGCTGCGACACCTGGATATCGGTGATGCTCACCCCGTTGACGCTGGCCTTGACGGCGGCAAGCGCGGGAAGGGCGGTGCCGGCCAGGATGGCGAGACCGAGGAGAAAAGCACCAAGCGTGCGAACCATTCTGTTCATCCGTTCGTCTGGAAATCGGCCCGAAATCCCCACCCGGGCGCTTGCGAGCTTGTCGGGCAAGAATACGGCCAAAATCGGTTTGCTAGAAGCCGATACCCGCGCCGCTCGCGGTCTTGAAGTTGACCCCGACGCCGAAGGTGAGGTTGTTCGGCGAGGTGTGCGTCGGTCCGGTCATCGAGGTGAAGGCGCGGGCCATGAAGTAGCCGTCGTCATATTTGAGTCCCGCCGTCGCGGCGAGGAAGCTCGACTGGCCGATGTCCCACGAATAGCTGCCGTCGACATACCAGTAATCGAACATCGGCAGCGGCGCGCTCCCTCGCACCGTGATCTGGTGCTGGTCGGTGAGCGTGCCCACCGCGGCATTGGCCGGCAGATAGAAGTAGTCGACGCCGAGCGTGTAATACTCCATCTCCAGCTCGCCGCTGACGCCCGCCCGCGCCACCCGGAAGCTGTTGGGATCGAGCTGGGTCTTGGCTCCGAACTTGACGCCCGGCCACAACGACCCCTGCGCCCCGAGCACGATGTACGATGCGGTGCTGCCCAGTCCGGTGCTGTTGCCGGTCTGTGCGTGGTCGGCGGTCCCGAGCCCGTTGACCCCGGCCAGGTGGTAGCTCTGTCCGCCGATCAGCTCGAGCCAGCTGCCATCGGCGAAATTGGCCATGTAGCGGCCGCCGATATTGGCGCGGAGCCCGGTTTCCTGCCGGTCGCTGCCGGTGAAGCGGTCGTAGGAGAAGAGGTTGGTGTCATCGAAGACGAAGCTCTGGGCATTGTCGTTGAAGGTGCCCGGCAGCGTCTCCGATGTGCCGCGATAGACCAGCTGCACCACCGGTTCCAGCAGGTGGCTGTCATAGCCGCTGGTGGCGACGAACGGGAAGCGGATGTCCATCGCCGCGATCGGCGTCGCCGAGAGCAGCGAGACCGGGGCAGGGGAGAGCGGGCTGGCGCCGTCATAGCTCGCATAGTCGCCGCGCAGCCCGAGGTAAGGCGTCGCGACCACGCCGATGGGCGTCACGTACTGCTTCTGCCAGGAGGCTTCCAGCGTGCCGTGGACCTTGTTTTCCTCGTAGCCGAAGACATAGGGCACGCCCCCGTAGGTCGCGGTCGAATCCGCGCCGCGCTGGATGCCCATGACACGGGCCGAAAGCCGTACCTGGCCCCACTCGCTGAGGTCGGTGTAGCTCGCCGCCTTGATGTTGGGGATGGCGCGGACCTGCTTTTCCTGCTCCGCCCAGGTGACGTTGCCCAGCGCATTGAACTTCTGGACCCGGATATCGGCGTAGTAGTCGTCCACGAGGTACGTGGCATAGACCTCGTTCACCGAGTTCTTGCTGTCGGAGAAATTGTAGTCCTTGAGGAAGGCGGCGTCGCTGAAGGTCGTGAACGAGAAGCCCGCCTTCCAGTCCTCGAGCGGCACGAACTCGCCCGAAATTGTCGCGGCACCGCGCCAGTCGCCGTCGCCCACCGTGCCCGCAAAGGCGCTGCGATCCATCTGGTAGAGGCCGGCCGCATCGATCCAGATGGTGCCGTAGTCGAAGCGCTGCTCGTACTCGGCGCCGAGCAGGAAGCCTTGCCGGGTCATCGCCTGCGGCCGCAGCAACAGGTCGATATCGTCGCCGATGGCGACGAAGTACGGAACCTCGAGCCCATGCCCGAGCTTGGGATCGTAGAAATAGCGCGGCATCTGGAACCCTTCCGGGCCGCGCTGGGTCGGATCCGGAAAGGCCAGCCACGGCAGCCAGGCGACGGGAACGCCCAGCACCTCGATCGTGGGCTGGTCCATGTAGATCATCTTGCCCTTGCGATCGTGCACGATCTTGGCGGCATGGATTTTCCAGCCGATCTTGCGGCCCTTGGCGTCGATGCAGGTGCCGCATGGGGCGTAGCTGCCCTCCACCAGGGTCGAGCGCAACTCGGAATCGTAATTGACGTCGGCCGCCATGATCAGCGAGCCGTCCTCGCCGTAGAGCGTCAGCGAGCGGACGAAGGCCTGCTTCATCCCGCCGGTGACCTCGATGCTGTCCATGACGTAGCGGTTGCCCTGCGGGTCGATGAGCTCGACATTGCCGATCGCCGTCATCTTGCCGGTGCCGCGATGATAGGTCAGCCGATCGGCGCTGAGCTTGTAACCCTGGTGGTACATCACCGCCCGGCCTTGCGCGCTGATGAGGTCGGCATCGGGATCGTAGGCCAGCATGTCGGCCTCGACCTGTGCCTCGCCGCCACTGTCAGCAACCTGGTCGAAATAGCCCGCCGGCGGGCTCTGGGCGGTGGCCGGGGCGATGGCGAGCACGGTCGCGAGCACGACAACACCCAGCGCGGCGCCCAGGCGGCGCAGCGGCAAACCGATTCCCCCTTGGCGGCGCGCCTCTCTCAAGCCCGGCCGTCCTCTTTGTGCAACAGCACCGTCACCCCGATCACTATGGCCACGAACGCAGGCCCGATAGCGGCATAGGCTGGCTCCAGTACACCGGCGCCCCCAGCCATGGCTGCCATCTCGTTGATGACATAAACCACAAAGCCAAGAACGACGCCATAAAGTACCGCTACGCCATACTTATTCGTCCTTCGATAACCTGCGGTAAATGCGAAGGCGATGAGCAGCGATCCAACCAGCATCAGCGGCAGGGCGAGAAGCTTGGAAAGCCGCATTTCCACGGCGTTCTGCAGTTGCGGGTCGCCGAGACCCCGGCTGGCGGTCGCCGTCACCTCGAAGAGCGTCAGGTCGTCGGTGGAGGCGAGCTTGACGCCCATGTCGCCGCGCGTCGTGGTGGTGGGGAGCTCGAAGTCGGCGATCCGTTTGGGCGGCGAATCCGGCTGGAAGCGGATGCCATCCGGGATCAGCCAGGCGCCCGGCTTGAGTTCCACCCTCTTGGCATGGATGCGCTCGCCGGTCTCCGAGCTGGTCATGAACACAGTGACGTCTTCGAGCACCGTGCCGCCCGGATGAGGATGCGCAGCCATCAGCACATAGATCTGCCCCCCGCCCGATTGCTCGAGCCAGAGGGTGCCCGAGCTGCCGCTCTGCGGCAGGCTGAGAGACAGCGCCCGGTTGACCAGCACCACGCCGGTATCGAGCACCAGCGCCACCAGGAGACTGCAGATCACCACCGCGACGACCGGCGCCCGCAGCACCGCCCAGATCGAAAGGCCGGATGCCTTGATCACCGTCATCTCGCGCCGCGCCTGCAGGTCGAGGAGGCCGATGATCGACCCAACCAGCAGCGTCACCGGCAGGACGCCGAGCGACCAGCGGGTGGCCGAGGTGGCGATGCCGAGCAACGCGAGCAGCGGCCCACCTACCGTCATCAGATGCTGGACCCGCCAGACATCGAGCGACTCGGCAAGCGCGATGATGCCGAACATTACGAGGATCGTGAGCACGATCCGGCTGCCGAGTCGCCGCAGCACCACCCAGTCGATCAGCGTCATGCCGCCGCCCCCCGCCACACCGGCGCATGGACCCGCAGGCGGAACAGCAGAGCCACGGCCGACAAGGCCAGCAGGGCGCTGGTACCGCCGAGCGCGCCGACATATTCGGTCACGCCGGGGAAGGAGGTGACGCCGCGTTCCAGGAACGCAGCTCCGAGCACGACGAGCTCGAGCGGCATTTCCCGGCCGCGGCGGCCATGCGGAAAGGCGGCGATCGCGGTGACAAAGACGCAGATCGCGACGACGCGCAGCGCCTCGCCCAGCCGCTTGCCCAAAACGGCGAGCATCTCGGACGTCCAGCTGCCCGTCGCCAGAGCTTCGCCGACGAGATCAAAGCTGTTCCGCTCGGCCAACCCGCTGCGAGCCGCGACGTCGCCGGTCAGCCGCTCCAGCGCCAGGTCGTAGCGCTTGAACGCCACCTGCGAGAACTGGAAGTCGTCGGTCATGTACTGGATCGACCCGTCGATCAGCTGCAGGACGTAGCCTTCCTCGTCCTGCGCGATGATGGCCGACTGCGCCACATAGGTCCGGCGCGACTCGGCGTTGCGGTTGTCGTCGGCAAAGAACTCGGTGATGTGCCCGTCGCCCTCGCGGCCGCCGATCACCATGTTGACCCCCGGCACCACCTCGGCAAAGCGACGCGGCCGCAATGTCCGGCCGACGAGATCGGCGGTGACGCTGGCCGACCACTCGTTGACCTGCCGGGTTGTCGCTGGCTCGACGACGTTGGAGAGCAGCAGCACGATCAGCGCGCAGATGCCGGTATAGATGCCGATGCCGCCCAGCAGCGCCGGCAGCCTGCGGCTCGAATGGATGATGTGCAGCTCGTGGTTGGCCTGCATGTTGCGCAGGGCCCGGCCGAGCCCGATGCCGATGCAGACATAGAGGAAGACCAGCGCCAACTGCGGCATGGTCAGCACGGCCTGGCCGATCAGCGTGAAGAAGCTCTGACCCTTGACCGAAACCACGTCGAAGATGCGAAGGCACTGGATGAGGAACAGCAGGAACATGGCGACGGCAAAAAGCGCGATCGCATCGACGGCAAAGAGTCTTGCCAGATAAAGGCTTAGCCGTGTCATCTGCCCCTGTCCGCGGCGTGTCTCAGTCGGAGTGGCCCACCCCTTGGACGCTTGGCGCCACCCTGCTGCGCTTTGCCGGCCAAGGCAAGGCGAACGCTCGTCCCACGCCTCAAAGTCGCCGGGGTGTTGCGGGATTGACGCGGCGCGCGGAGCCGCTACTGCTGGCACCGCCCATTCATTTTTCTCCCCGATAAGGTTTCCCCCTCCTATGCCCCATGAACTCGAGGTCAAGACGGCGCCGCTGCCGGTCAAGCCCACCGGCGCGCTGGTGATCTATAGCGCCGACGGCGGCAAGCCCGAGCGCACGGGGGCCGAGATCTGGGCGGCGACGGGCCTCGACTGGGACCGGGTGACGAAAGCGGCGGGCTTCAAGGGCAAGCAGGGCCAGATGCTCGACATCCTGGCGCCGCAGGGCATCGATGCCGATCGCCTCATCGTGCTCGGCAGCGGCAAGCCGGCCGACAGCGATGCCGTGCCGACCACCGCATGGACGGACCGCGGCGGCTCGCTTGCCGGCAAGCTGATCGGCGCCCGGGTCGAG
>DATCRS010000048.1:0-4966 GCA_036568845.1 Devosia sp.
CGGCCGGTCCGGCCCTTGTTTGTCGTCGCTCATTGCCCTGCCCCAAGCTCCCGGCCCAGATTAGCCGAGTTATAGGGGCCTGCCACTAGCTCTTGGCCAGAGCCAGGCTCACCATGAGGCTCATGACGAGACAACCCGCACCGGCACCGACTTGAACGCCGGGGTCTTCGAGCGCGGGTCGACGGCGGTGCCGACGAGGACGTTGGCTTCGGGGAAATAGGCGAGGGCCGAGCCGCGCGGCAGGTCGAAGCTGGTGGCCCTGCCCTCATAGCGGCCGGTGTCGGAGGCGAGGGTGACAGCCTCGCCTTCGGTGAGGCCGAGCGTCGCCATGTCGTCGCGGTTGAGGAAGATGGCGTCGCGGCCGGCGCCATGCCGATAGGTGTCGCGTTCTTCGTAGATGATGGTGTTGAACTGGCCCTCGCTGCGCACCGTGGCCAGCATCAGCTCTGCAGCCGGACGCGGCGTGGGCGTGACGACGAAACGCGCCTTGCCGTCTGGCGTGCCGAACTCGGGCTTGTGCAGCACGCGGCTCTTGATGTGGAACTCGCGCTTGGCGACGTCGATATCAGCCAGCTCCTCCATGCCGGGCACGATTTTGGCAATCGCCTCGCGGACTTGGCTGTGTTCCTTGAATCGCTCGAACGGGATCGGCGAGCGGGGCAGCAGGCGTTGTGCCAGGTCGCAGAGGATCACCGTTTCGGGCCGCACATTGTCGAGCCGCTCGATGCCGCCATCGGAAAGGCGGACGAAGTTGAACATCGATTCCTGCGTTGTCGGCGACCATTCCTCGTCGCGGGCGGTGACCGGCAGGATCATGCTCTCGCCGTCGCCGAGGCCGTGCACATGTCCCCGGTTGAGCGTGGTGGTGAGGAAGAGCTTGAAGCCAATGCGGCCCATGGCACGCGAGGCGAACTCGGTGTCCGGCGTCGCGCCCCAGAGGTTGCCCCCCATGATGACGGCCGCATCGATCTCGCCGCGCTCGGCCGCCTGCATGGCGGCCATGGTGTCAAACCCCTTCTCGCGCGGCAGCGTGACGCCGAAGGCCTGCTCCATCGCGGCAAAGACTTGCTCGGAGACCACCGGCTTGACGCCGATGGTACCGATGCCCTGCACGTTGGAGTGGCCGCGGAGCGGCAGGAGGCCGGCGAAGCGCTTGCCGGCCATGCCGCGCAGCAGCGCCAGGTTGGCGATGGCCTCGACATTGGCCACGCCATGCAGATGGTGCGTCATGCCCATGCCCCAGGCGAAGACGACATTGTGCCGCTCGGCATAGCGGCCGGCGACGCGCTCGATATCGGCCCGCGGAATGCCGCAGAGAAAAGTAATCTCGTCCCATGAAAGGGCGTCGAGATCGGCGCGGAAGGCGTCGAAATCGGCACAGTGGGCAGCGATGAAGGCCTTGTCCTCGGCGCCCAGCGCCAGCACCGCCTTCATCAGGCCTTTGAAGAGCGCGATGTCCGAGCCGATCCTGGGCTGCAGGTAGTCGGACGCGATCTCGGTGCCGCCCGCGAGCATCGAGCCCGGGCTCTTGGGCACCGCGAACTTCACCAGCCCCGGCTCCTTCGCCGGATTGATGACGATGACGTCGCCGCCGCGATCGCGGCAGGCCTTGAGCATGTGGATGAAGCGCGGGTGGTTCGACGACGGATTGGCGCCAATGACGAAGATGCAGTCGGCGCCGGTGAGGTCCGCAAGCTCGATGGTCGAGGTGCCCTTGCCGATGGTGGTGGCGAGGCCCTCGCTGGTCGCTTGGTGGCAGTAGTAGGAGCAGTTGTTGACGTTGTTGGTGCCGAAGGCGCGAGCGAGGAGCTGGAAGACGAAGCCGGCCTCGTTCGACGAGCGGCCGGAGGAGTAGAAGAACGTGCGTGACGGCGGCGCCGCGCCGATCTTCTCCGCCGCATGCGCAATAGCGAAATCCCACGAGATCGGCATATAGCGGTCGGCGCCCGCCGGCTTGTAGAGCGGCGTGTTGAGCCGGCCGAGCTTTTCCATCTCGCGGCCGGAAAGCTGCTGCAGGTCGCTCAGCGGATGCTCGAACGCTTCATGCGGGATGCCGGGCTGGATGTCGGTCGACTGCGCCTGCACCGACTTGTTGCAGACCGAGGGGAACTCGCCCAGCTCGTTGGTCATGCCGCCCTTCTGCCCGCCCATGCCATAGGCGCAGGCCTTGCAGGTGTTCTTCGCGGTGAGCGCTTTCGCCGCCTTGCCGACGCCGATCCTACGGATGGTTTCGACCGTGTAGAGCAGCTTCTTGGCACCGCCGCCAACGATGCGGGGCTTTTCGTCGATGGTCATGGGATCTCCTCGGAGAGGCAGGATAGCAGAGCTCCCGCCGCGGAACAGCCTCCCCCAAATCGACGTTGCCTCCGCAACCGAGGAGGAACCGATGTCGAAAATTGTCCTGCTTTCCGCAGCTATTGTGCTGCTCGCCTCGCCAGCTGCGGCGCAGAATGGCGGTGGCGCCACGGCCGTGATGATGGACCAGTCCGGCACCAATCTGGGCACGCTCACGCTGGTCGAGATGGAGGGCAGCGTCCACATCACCGGCGAGTTGACCGGCGTGCCCAATGGCGAGCACGGCTTCCATATCCACGAGACCGGCACCTGCGATGCTACTGCGAAGTTCGAGAGCGCCGGCGCGCATTACGAGCCGGGCAGCAAGAAGCACGGCAAGGAGAACCCGGAAGGCCCGCATGCCGGCGACCTGATGAATGTCATCGCCGACGATGACGGCAAGGCAACTGTCGACGAGCACAATGCCAATGTGACCGTGGCCGAACTGCTCGACGGCGACGGCTCGGCCCTGGTGCTGCATGCCGATTCGGACGACTACAAGACCGATCCATCGGGTAATTCCGGCGACCGCTTCGCCTGTGGCGTGATCGAAGGCACGCCGTAGCGCCCTGCCCTCGCCGCATGGTACGCTCTTGAGCATGAGCGATGCCTTCGAGCTTGTGGCCAAGGGCCAGGTGGAGGACTTGCGCGCGGCGCTGGAGGACTATCCGGCGCTGGCCGTGGCGCGGCATTCCTCCGGTGCCTCGCTGCTGGCCTGGGCCCACTATACCGGGCAGCTGGACGCCGCCGCGCTGATCCGGCCTAAGCTCGGCGAGCTCGATCCGCACGATGCGATCATTGTGGGCGACGTCGACCGCGTGCGGGATGCGCTCTCCGCCGGCTGGGATGCCAATGCCCGGTCGGCCGATGGGTTCACACCGCTGGCACTGGCCGCTTTTTTCGGCCGCGACGACATCTTCGACCTGCTGCTGCCGATGACGACCGACGTGAACGCTGCTGCTGAGAACGCTCAGCGTGTCGCCGCCATCCATGCGGCCACCGCACGGAAGAATGCCGGCATGGTGGAGAAGCTGCTGCGCGCCGGTGCTGACCCTGACCAGGTGCAGGCCGACGGCTTCACCCCGCTGCACGCGGCGGCGCAGCACGGCGACGGTGCCATTGCGGCGCTGCTGGTGCTGTGGGGCGCCGATATCCGCAAGGCGAGCGACAAGGGCCTCGACGCCGTCGCCCATGCTCGAGCGGGCGGACATGACTGGCTCGCCGACCGGCTCCAGGCAGCGCTTCGCCCCTGAAATCTTCGTGAAGCTTACGGCATTGTAACGTGCGACCTCGCCCGCCGGTGCTAGATTTGCGCGCGCCGGAGACTCTCCCCTCGCTTCCGGTTCTATTTCAGAAGGTTATTGCCGGTGCTCAAGCAGCTCCTTGTCTCGGTTGTCGTCATCGTGGCTGCCGCAGCGGCCTATGTGTTCCTGGTCCCGGGCTCGACCGAGATGCTGGCCCGTATCGGCATCGCCGTGCCGGGAGCGGCCACTGCAGAACCGGCGGCAACGGCGCCAGCGGGGGGACAGCAGCAAGCGCGGCAGGCTCAAGGTGCCGGCCAGGCCGGGCAGCGGCCGGGCGGAGGACGCGGTGGCCGCGGCAACCAGACCATGGTGGTGGTGACCGCCGCGGTGACGACCGGCAAGATCAACGACAAGCTGACCGCGCTCGGCGAAGGCGCAGCGGCGCAATCGGTGACGGTGATGGCGCCGGCCAGCGGCACGCTCGACGAGTTGGTGGTGAAACCCGGCGACGTGATCAAGGCTGGCGCCGTGATCGGGCAGCTCGACGCCGATGCCGAGCAGATCGCCTTCGAACGCGCCACCGTCGCCCAGCGGGACGCCGCCGCCGCGTTGAAACGGACCGAAGAGCTGGCGGCCGCCAACTCGGCCACCACCGTGCAGCTCAACGCGGCTCAGCTCGCCGCCACCAACGCCGATCTCGAAGTGCGCAACGCCAGGCTGGCGCTCGACCGCCGCACCATCACCTCGCCGATCGGCGGCACGGTTGGGCTATTCCAGGTGAGCGCCGGCAACCAGGTCAACGCGCAGAGTGTCGTCACGACGATCGAAGACACCTCCCATATCGTCATCAGCTTCTGGGTGCCGGAGCGCTATGCCTCGATGATCTCCCCCGGCCTTCCGGTGGCGGCCTCGCCGGTCGCCCTGCCCGGCGAGACCATGGCCGGCACCGTCAGCGCCGTGGACAACCGCATCGATCCGGCCAGCCGCACGCTGAAGGTGGAGGCGCGGATCGATAACGATGGCCGGTTGCGGCCCGGCATGAGCTTTTCGGTGACGATGGAGTTCCCCGGCGAGGAGTTCCCCACCGTCGACCCGCTCGCCATCCAGTGGTCCTCGAACGGCGCCTATCTCTGGAAATATGCCGAGAACAAGGTCGAGCGGGTGCCGGTCAGCATCATCCAGCGCAACTCCGACGGTGTGCTGGTGAAGGCCGCGTTGCAGCCGGGCGACCAGGTGGTGGTCCAGGGCGTACAGCAGCTGAGCGAGGGCGCCACGGTAAGGCTGCTCGATGAGCCCGTGGCGGAGGCGGGTGGCGGGCAGCGCGAAGGCCGAGCACCGGCGGGGAGTGCGCTGTGATGAGTCCGTGTCCTTTGGCCAACCCCCTCCCC
>DATCRS010000049.1:0-9388 GCA_036568845.1 Devosia sp.
ATGCTGGGCGGTGCCGGCGAACTGGGTGGGATAAAGAAAGGCGGTGGTGCCGCCGCCGAGTTTGTAGATAGCGCCCATATCGCCCATGTCCTCGGCGGGCTTTAGGCCGAGTTTTTCCTCGTACCAGCGCTTGGCGCGCTCAACATCTCCCGCCGGAAGCATGGCGGTGGCTCTGCGATCGGCAAACATCGGTCCTTCTCCTTGTCGCGACAAAGTCGAAACGGGCCAGGGACCGGCGTCGAACCCTTGCCCTATTGCAGTTGGGGCTTCTTCAGGAAGCTGTTGCGGTCGGCGGATTTTACCCGCAGCCAGGCATCGCGGCCATCGCGGACGATGCGGATCGGCACCTCGGCACCGGCGGGCCCCGTCTCCCAGACCTTGCGATAGAAATCGGCCAGGCCGCCGACCTCGCCGTCGCGGATGTCGGAAATGACGTCACCGCGCTGCAGGCCGGCCTTGGCAGCCGGACCGTCGTCGGCGACGCTCATCACCACGACCTCGCCGTTGGACTCGGCCGAAAAAACGCCGAGCCAGGGGCGCGATGGCCGGTCGGCCTCGCCGCGCGTCAGCAGGTCGTCGAGGATGGGCGGCAGGAGGTCGATGGGGACCACCATGTTGATGTCAGCCACGTCGCCATCGCGGATCATCTGCAGGCGCAGCGAACCGATGCCGAGGAGCCTGCCGTCCGCGTCGACGAGAGCAGCGCCGCCCCACGAGGGATGGGCCGGTGCGGTGAAGATGGCCTCGTCGAGGAGGTATTCCCAGTAGCCAGCGAATTCCTGCTTGGCGACGATGGAGGCACGGATGGAGTGGCCCCGGCCATCGGCGAAGACAACAGGATCGCCGACCTTGGCGTCGCTGGACGAGCCGAACTCGAGCGCCGGCAGCTGGAGGTCACCGAGGGCCTGGAGAAGGCCGAAGCCGGTCACCTGATCGTAGGCGATGACGGTCGCCGGCAGGACCCGATTATCGGTGGTGGTCAGCCAGACTTCATAAGCCTCGGTAATGAGATAGCCGATGGTGAGGACAAGGCCTGACTCGTTGATGACCACGCCGGAGCCCTCGCGCAAAGTGCCGAGGGTCTGGGCGGTGAAGGCATCGTCGTCGATGAGAGCGCGAACGGCCACGACGGACCGCAAAGTCGGATCAATGAGCATGGTGGAAGGAAGTTAGGAAACGGACGGGGACGCCGCAAGGGTGCCTCACCGAAACGAGACCTCTTGCCAGAAGTCGTTATAACGTCATAATCATAACGGTCCGCCGGCATCGTGCGACGGACGCGCAAGGGAGAAATCAACATGCACCTCATCCGGGCTTTCGCACGTGCCACCGGCACGGCTGCGATCCTGCTGAGCGGCACCGCGCTGGTCCAGGCTGCGGACGTGTCGTTCCTTACCCACTGGTCGCCAGAGACGACGGCCAAGCTCGAAGCCGCCGCGGCGGCCTATTCGGCCAGCCACCCCGACACCAAGATCACCGTCCGCGCGGTACCGTTCGGCGACCTGCTGACGACGCTCAGGACTTCGGGAGGTGGCGCCGATGGCGCAACGATCGCCGGCATCTACGATGCCTGGCTGCCGGACCTCGCCAAGGACCAGCTCGTGGCGCCGGTGCCCGACGAGATCGCCGCTGACACCAAGGCCAACTGGCCGGCGGGTGTGATCAATGCTGCCTCGATCGGGGGGACGCTTTACGGCATCCCGAACGAGATCGACGTCTATGCGCTCAACTACAACAAGCGCCTCTTCGCCGAGGCCGGCATCGCCGAGCCGCCCAAGACGTGGCACGAGTTCCTCGCCGTGGCCGAGAAGCTGACCGACAAGTCCAAGGGCCAGCAGGGTTTTGGCATGATCAACTCGTGGGCGGCGGGCGTGCTGCATCCGTTCGCGTCGCTCTTGGTTTCCAACGGCGGCGACCTCGTCGTCGACGGCAAGCCGGTGCTCGACAGCCAGCAGGCAAAGGAGACCTTCGAGCTCTACGAAAAGCTCATCACCTCCGGCTTCTCCGACCCGGCGATGGCGACGGCCGACGCCAACACCACCGGCCCGTTCCTGGATAATTTCGTCTCGGGCAAGACCGGCATGATCATCATGGCCAACTGGTGGGAATCGGCACTGAAGGCGGGCATGGGCGACGCCTTTGCCGATATCGCCACGGCACCGATCCCGGTGGGTCCCTCGGGCGACCAGGCGCGGTCGATCTCGTACTCGTGGATGACCGTGGTCAACGCCAAGGCGAGTGCGGAAGAGCAGGCCGCGGCCTGGGACTTCCTCGCCTGGCTCAACGGGCCGGAGTCGACTCCGGAGGGTGCACCGGCGGGCGCTTCGGCGATGGGCGATATTCTCGTTTCCATGGGCATCCTGCCATCACGGACCTCGGATGGTGCGGCCTTCGGCGAGCGCCTGCTCAGCGACCCGTTCCTTGCCGGCTACACCGCGACGCTGGCGGAGGCGAAACCGTTCCCGGTGGTGCTGGGCGGGCAGGAGTTCTCCGAATCGCTGCAGAAGACGCTCGAAGCCATGCAGTACGGCCAGCTCAACGCGGCCGATGCACAGGCCACGGCCCAGGCCGACGCGGTCGAGATCCTCGAGCGCAACGCGCAGTAGGCGGACGGGCGGGGTATCCCGCCCTCCACCATCGACGCGGGAAGATGCCCCCGCCCCGGTCCCCGACCCGCAAGGGGAGGGAGACGACCCCGCACCCACCGAGCGCTAGGAGACGAATGCCGGTGGAGAGGGTCACCTCCCCCCTTGCGGGGGAGGGACAGGGTGGGGGGTATCTTTCACCAACCATTGTCGCCCAGAACGAGACGCATGCCCCAAGCTCGACATCAATCGGCAATCTTGATGGTGGCGCCGGCGACGGCGCTGCTGGGCCTCTTCATCATCGTGCCGATGCTGCTCACCATCGCGCTCTCGTTCACGCAATGGTCGACGCAGACCGGGTTCGAGACGGCGCAGTTCGTCGGCCTCAAGAACTTCTTCGACATCTTCGGCAACACCTCGGTGGGGCGCGACTTCAAGGCGGCGCTGGTCAATACGGGCCTCTACACGCTGGCCTCGGTGGCGGTGATCCTGCCGCTTTCGGTGCTGCTCGGCCTCTTGGTGCACCAGAGCCTGGCGCCGGGCGGGGTGTTTCTCCGTACGGTGCTGTTTTCGACCTACATGGTGCCGATG
The DNA here is from genome assembly GCA_036568845.1 of Devosia sp. Taxonomy (GTDB): domain Bacteria; phylum Pseudomonadota; class Alphaproteobacteria; order Rhizobiales; family Devosiaceae; genus Devosia_A. The sequence continues at coordinate 3,177 of DATCRS010000049.1, forward strand.
ATCGCGGTGGCGCTGGTGTTCTCCAAACTCTATTCGCCCACCGAAGGGCCGCTGAACCAGATCCTCGGCTGGGTCGGGATACCGCCGCAGACCTGGCTTTCGGCGCCGCAGACGGCGCTCGGCTCAATCGTGATCCTCAATGTCTGGCAGCAGCTGGGGTACTTTACAGTGCTCGCGGTGGCCGGCCTCACGCAAATCCCCGAGTCGCTCTACGAGGCGGCCAAGATCGACGGCGCAGGGCCGGTGCAGCGGTTTTTCGCGATCACGCTGCCGCTGCTCGGCAACACGCTGCTGTTTTCGGCGGTGATCGCCATCATCAATGCGGTGCAGGTGTTCGAGCCGGTGGCGCTGATCACCCAGGGCGGGCCGATCAATTCGACAAATGTGCTGACCTATCATATCCGCCGGGTCGGCATCGAGCGGGCGCAGGGCGGCCTCGGCTCGGCCATGGCGGTGACGCTGATGCTGTCGCTGGTGGTTGCGATCGCCGCACTCTTTGCCTTCGCGCGCTCGCGGGAGAAGGCCACATGAGCGCCATCGTCGCAGATCGCCGCGTGCTGGAGCGGCCCCGATACCGCCTGACACCCAGTACGGCCGTGCTGACTCTCGTGATCATCGTGGTCGCGGTGGTCGCGGCCTTTCCGCTGGCCTGGATGGTGCTGACGAGCCTCAAGACTCCGCAGGAGACGATGCAGGTGCCGCCGGTGTGGCTGCCGGGGTCGCCGAACGTCGATGCCTATGCGCAGGTGGCCGACGTGGTGAAGCTCGGGCGGTCGTTCTGGAACTCGGCGATCATCGCGCTGGTGACGACGGTGGCCATCAATGTCACCAGCCTGATGGCCGGCTATGCCTTCGCCAAGTACCGGTTCCGGCACCGCGAGCTGCTGTTCGCGGTGCTGATCGCGACGATGTTCCTGCCGCCGATCGTGACACTGATCCCGCTCTACCGGATCACCGGCTATCTCGGGCTCAACGGCAGCCTTGCGGGCGTGCTGGTGCCGAACCTTGCCAATGCCTTCGGCATTTTCCTGATGCGCCAGTTCATCAAGGGCGTGCCGGACGAGCTGATCGAGGCTGCGCGGGTTGACGGCGCATCGGAGCTGCGCGTGCTGTTCCAGATCGTGGCGCCAGCGGTGCTGCCGGCCATTGCGGCGCTGACGCTCTTTGCCTTCGTCTACCACTGGAACAGCTATCTCTGGCCCCTGACTGTGCTGCAGGGAAACTCGGACGCCTACCCCATCGTCATCTCGCTCTCCCGGCTCCTGAGCTACAACCGCGGCGCCATGAACACGGGGCTGGTGATGGCCGGCGCGACGCTCGCCGTACTGCCGCCGGTGCTGCTCTTCGTCATCCTGCAGCGGTTCTTCGTCGACTCGATCGTCGCCTCGGGGGTGAAGGGATGAACGAGACCATTCTCGCCATCGACCTGGGCGGCACGCGCTATCGCGCCGGGCTTGCTTCGACTGCCGACCCCGCGGGGGTGGAGCCGGTGGGCACCTGGCCGGCGCCGATGACGTTGAGCACCTTCCTCGAAATGGTGCGCAGCCAGCTGGACGAGCATGGCGCCACCCGGCTCGGGATCGGCGTGCCGGGGCTGGCGACGGGCACAACCTGCCGGTGGGTCCCCAACCTGCCCTATCTCGACGGCCTCCATCTGGCCGAAGCGCTGCCCGGCGTGGCCATCGGCCTCGGCAATGACGCGCAGCTGGCGCTGCTGGCCGAGGTGCGGGCGGGGGCGGCGAAGGGACTCACGGATGCCATCCTCCTCGCCATCGGCACCGGTATCGGCTCGGCGGTGCTGGCGGGCGGGCGGATCGTCGCCGGAGCGGGCGGCGGAGCCTGCTCGTTCGGCTGGGCGGCGGGGGAACTCGACGACAAGGGCGACGACAGGAGCGGCTGGCTGGAGCGCCACGCCTCCGGCCGCGCGCTGGACGAGGCGGCGAAGGCCATCGGCGCGTCGGGGGGCACTGCTTTGGTCAACGCCGCACGGCAGGGCGAGCCGGCGGCCCGCCGCGCGTTGGAGCGGCCGATGGCAGCGCTCGGCACTGCGCTCGCCGGGGCCGTTGGCTTGCTCGACCCGCAAGCCATCATTCTAGCCGGCGGCGTCGCAGCGTCCCTCGACGTGCTCGAGCCCATGATCGTCGAACCGATGCGCCGGCAACTGCCGCCGCATCTGCGCAGCATCGGCATCCGGGCCGGGCATTTTGGGCCCAACGCCGGGCTTGTGGGCGCTGCCTTTGCCGGGGCGGCCGGCGCGGAATGGAGAAACCGGAATGGCTGAACCGAATGGTCTAGTGCGCCCCGATCGCCGGCGGCCAGAGCCACTCTGGCACCAGGCCGAGATGGCGCTGCGGGAGCTGATCGAACGCGGCGAATGGGCATCGGGCTCACAGATCCCCAACGAGGACCGGCTGTGCGAGATGCTGGGCATATCGCGCATCACGGTGCGGCATGCACTGCGCAACCTCGAAGAGGCCGGACTGCTGCGCCGAGAACATGGCCGCGGCACCTTCGTGCGCTCAGCGACGGTGGTCGCCGGCGTGCGGGGCCTAACGAGCTTCACCGAGGAGATGAAGACGCTGGCGTTGGCGCCGAGCACGCGGCTGGTCGAAGCGCACATCGTCCCTGCCACCGAGGAAATGGCCGATGCGCTGGAGATCGCGCTGGGCGATCCCGTTGTGCAACTCAAACGCGTGCGGCTCGGCAACGGCATGCCCATCGGCATCCAGACCAGCCACCTCCCCGAGGCGCGCGTGCCGGGGCTCTTCGGCAAGGCGGGCGAGGTGCAGTCGCTTTACGCCTGGCTCAAGGAGCATTGCGACATCAAGCCGGTAAAGGCCAAGGAGGTCTATCGCGTCGGACGCGTGGGCGAGGCCGATGCCGAACTCATCCAGCTACCGGGCGGTACGCCGGCCTTCGAGGTCGAGCGTATCGCCTACGATTCGAGAGGGCCGTTCGAATACGCCCTCTCCACCATGCGCGCGGACCGCTACGAGATCCGCTCCACCCTTTACGTCTAGTTCCTGAAAGGCAGAACTCATGTCTACGCTCTATATCAGCAAGCTTGCCGCCATCGCCGAAAAGGCGGCGGCCGAAAACGAGGCCGCGTTCGAAGCGGCAGCCAAGGCGATGAGCGAGACGCTCGCCAACAAGGGGCTGGTGCATCTCTACGGCTCGGGCCACTCGGTGCTGCCGGTGCAGGAGACCTATCCGCGCTACGGCTCCTATGTCGGGTTCAATCCGCTGACCGACCCGCGCGTGATGTGGCACAACATACTGGGTGCCGGCGGCGTGCGCGAACTGCTGTGGCTCGAGCGCACCGAGAACTATGCCGACAAGTTCCTCGATCACCAGCCGCTCAATGCCGGCGATACGATCGTCATCTTCGGGCATTCGGGCAGCAATGCCTCGGGCATCGACACGGCGCTCTATGCGAAGGCACGCGGGCTGACCGTGGTGGCCATCACGGCGAAGTCGAATGCCAGCAAGCCGGCGACCCACTCGTCGGGCAAGCGGCTGCCGCATGCGGCCGATATCGTCATCGATACTGGTTCTCCAGTGGAAGACGCGATCGTCGACATCAAGGGCTGGAGCCGGCCGGTATCGGGATCCTCAACCGTGCTCGCCATGATGATGATGCACGAGCTGGTGTCGCGCACGGCGCAGAAGCTCGCCGACAAGGGGATCGAATTGCCGGTCTTCGCCTCGCCGACCATTGCGGGTGTGACGCTGCACGACACCGACATCATCTACGGCGTCTATCGCGAGCGCATGATCGAGGCACAGCAGAAGCACCTGCCCCAGTTCAAGAAGTCGATGGCGAAGGAGGGGTAGTCCCACGATCTCTCATAGGTTCCCGGCCCCTCCCCAACCGCCGTCAGCCTCGCGCTCCGACGCGAGGACCCATCTTGCCCCTCGCGCAAGCGGAAGAATGGGTCCTCGGATCAAGTCCGAGGATGACGGTGGTTGGGGTAAGAGTGGTGCGAGAGCCGAGATAGCGAGAACACTGAATCCCTGCTTTCACGGGGATGGGCCAGCACCGAGGCCAATGGCTATGCCTCCCGCGTCCAGACCAGCATTTCGCCGGGGGTGCGGTTGTCCCAGAGGTGGTAGGGGACAAGACGGACGGTGTCGGGCCGGGTCTCCGGTGCCTTCTCGGCGTAGAGGTCGTCACCCCAGCTCTGCACCTGCTCGCGCAGAGCCGGAATGTCGATGGCGATGGCGCCGCGAAGGTCGGGAATGGTCGCGGTCTCGGACTTGCCCAGCCCGGTCTGCAGCAGCACCGAGTTGAGGCCGACGCCGTTGTCGGCGCCTTCCATGCAGTAGACCAGCGGGCCGCGCATCACAGCGATGCGTCCGGCATCCTGGCGGACCGCCGGGTTGGCGCGGAGGACGCGTGGTTCGAGCGGTAGCATGAGGTCGATGCTATCGCCCGGCCGCCATTCGCGCTCGATGCGGGCGTAGCCGTCCGTCGTTGCGGCGGCGAGGTCGATGCTCTCGCCGTTGACGGCGAGCCTGGCGCCACGTGCCCAGGCTGGAATGCGGAGCGAGATGGCGAAACGGGCCGGTGCGGTGGCATCGACGCGGAGCTTGATGTCGCCCGACCAGGGATAGTCCGTCTCCTGCACCAGGGTGAACTTCGCGCCATTCGCCAGCTCGATGCGGGCCTGGCTGCGGGCATAGAGGTGGACGGCAATTTCGTCGTCGGCGACGCCGTAGAGGTAGGAGCCGAGCGAGGCCACCAGCCGCGCGATATTGGGCGGGCAGCAGGGGCACGGGTGCCAGGTCCAGCGGTGATGGTCGCCGGTGGATTCGAGCGGGTTCTCGTAAAAGAAGGTCTTGCCGTCGGTCGAGAGACCCGAGATGGCGCCGTTGTAGAGCGCCTGCTCCATGATGTCGGCATAGCGGCGGTTGGGGCTGCGGCCGAGCATGCGGGAGGCCCAGAAGACGAGGCCGACCGAAGCGCAGGTTTCGGCATAGGCGGTGTCGTTGGGGAGGTCGTAGTAGTCGGTGAAGCCCTCGTTGGCAGCGGCGGGGCCGATGCCGCCCGTGACATACATCTGCTTTTGCGTGAGGTCGGCCCAGAGGGTTTCGAGCGCACGGGTCAAGGTGTCGTCGTGATACTCGGTGGCGATGTCAGCCATGCCCGAATAGAGGTACATGGCGCGGACGGCGTGGCCGACCACCTTGGTCTGCTCGCGCACCGGCATGTGCGACTGATTGTACTCGAGGGTGTTCTTCTGCACGCCCTTGGGATCGCGGCCGTGCGCGATGGCTTCCTCGATGAAGAAGTTGGGCTTCTGGCCGCGCTCATCGATGAAGAATTTTGCGAGGTCCATGTAGGACTGCTTGCCGGTGGCGCGCGACAGCCGGACCAGCGCCAGCTCGACCTCCTCGTGGCCGCAATAGCCGCGAACCTGGCCCGGTCCGCGGCCGAAGCGCTTCACCAGGTAGTCGGCCATGCGCGACATGACATCGAGGAACTTGCGCTTGCCGGTGGCCTGGTAGTAAGCGACCGCGCCCTCCATCATGTGGCCGGCGCAATAGAGCTCGTGGAAGTCCCTGAGGTTGGTCCACTTCCACTCGGGCTTGATGCGCTGGAAGAAGGAGTTGAGGTAGCCGTCAGGCTCCTGCAGCTTCTCGTACATGTCGATGATGGCATCGGCCCGCGCCTCGAGCTCGGGGTTGGGCTTGCGGTAGAGCGAGTAGGCGATGGTCTCGATCGACTTGCCCAGGTCGCTGTCCCAGAACATCTGGGTCGTGCCGAGCCAATGGACGATGGGGATGACGATGCCAGGACTCGGGACGTCGACATTGATCTGATCGAGCATGCCGGCCTCGACGCAGCGGTCGAGCAGGGTCGCGGCGGTGTGGTCGCACACAGCATCCTGCCAGGCGCCCCAATAGCCCTCGACGGTGACGGCGGGAACGGGCAGCGGGCGGAACTGACGCTTCGAGGTTTCAGGCATTTTCGGTTTGTCCGTGAGGTGGATATTCATTTGACCGCGCCGACCGGCACGGTCTGCGATTGTTGCGACATGCGCTGACCGCCGCAGGATTGGCGGACGACGAGCTGGCAGGGCAGCTTGCGGATGCCGGGCTCGACGGGCTCGCCGCCGGCGAGAGCGAGAACGAGGCGGCCGGCTTCGCGGCCGAGTTCCTTCAGATTCATGTCGACGGTGGTGAGCGGCGGGCGCGTCGCAGCGGCGACG
>DATCRS010000050.1:0-7685 GCA_036568845.1 Devosia sp.
ATCGGGACGCGGTAGGGGGAGCAGCTGACGTAGTCGATGGGGAGCGTCGCGAAGAAGCGCAGGGAGGCGGGGTCTCCGGCGTGCTCGCCGCAGATGCCGATCTTGAGGCTGGGGTTGGCGGCCTTGCCGCGTTCGATGGCGATGGCGATCATTTCGCCGACGCCCTTCTGGTCGAGGGTGACGAAGGGGTCGATGTCGGTGACGGCCTTGCGCTGATAGGCAGCGAGGAAGGCGGGGGCATCGTCGCGCGAGATGCCGAAGGTGGTCTGGGTCAGATCGTTGGTGCCGAAAGAGAAGAAGTCGACGGCATGCGCGATGTCGGCGGCGCGGAGGCAGGCGCGGGGCAGCTCGATCATGGTGCCGAAGGCGAAGCGGCGGCGAGCTTCGGGCGAGAGTTCGGCGGCGTCGACGATCTTCATCACCCGGTCGCGCATCCACAGCACTTCGGCAGCAAGCGAGACGAAGGGCACCATGATTTCGAGCGCCACCGGCTCGTCGGTGCGTCGAGCGGCCTCGCGGACGCCAGCGAGCAGCGCCTGCATCTGCATTTCGAGGATTTCGGGATAGGTGATGGCGAGGCGCACGCCGCGGTGGCCGAGCATCGGGTTGACCTCGGCGATGCGGTCGAGCCTGAGCCGCAGGGCACGGGTGGCGAGGCCGAGGGACTCGGCCGTCTCCTCGATGTCTTCGTCCGAGCGAGGCAGGAACTCGTGCAGCGGCGGGTCGAAGAGGCGCACGGTGACGGGGCGGCCGGCCATAGCGGCGAAGAGCGTGGAATAGTCGCCGGTCTGGTAGTCGACAAGGCCGGTGAGCGCGGCGGCGCGGTCAGCCTCGTCCTCGGAGAGGATCAGGCGGCGCAAGGCGACCATACGATCGTGCGAGAAGAACATGTGCTCGGAGCGGGCGAGGCCAATTCCCTCGGCGCCGAAGCTTTGCGCCGTGCGCAGCGCATCGACGGTTTCGGCGTTGGCGCGGACCTCGATCTGGCGCGAGGCGTCGGACCAGTCGAGCAGCGTGCCCATGGCGCCGCCGATATGCGGCTGGGCCAGCGGCAGCGAGCCGATATAGACCGAGCCGTCGGTGCCGTCGATGGTGAGGCGATCGCCTTGGTGGAAGACGCGGTCGCCGATGCGGCAGGTCATTTCCTGGAGGTCTACCTGCAGGGTGCGGACCGAGGCGACGCAGGGTTTTCCGGTGATGCGGGCGACGACCGCCGCGTGGCTGGTCATGCCACCGCGGGCGGTGAGGATGCCGGTGGCTGCCTGCATGCCCTGGATGTCGGTGGGGCCGGTTTCGGTCACAACGAGAATGCAGTGGCGGCCGCGAGCCTTGGCGCGCGCCGCGTCTTCGGCGGTGAAAACGATGTGGCCCGAGGCAGCGCCCGGGGAGACCGCAAGGCCACTGGCGATGGGAGTATTGTCGGCGGACTTGAGGCGCGGATGCAGCATCAGCTGCAGTTGGCCGGGATCGAAGCGGCTGATGGCATCCTGGCGGCTGGTGATGCCGCGCTGCACCCGATCCACGGCTGCCTCGAGCATTGCGGCCGGCGCGGCCTGCAGCGGACGGGCCGAGACGAGACGGGCCACGGCGCCTTCCACCGAGACGAGCGCGGTGAGGAATTCACCCGCGGCATCGAGCGCCTCGGCGAGCTGCGCGGCGGACGCGGGCAGTTTCGCGCCATTGACCGGGACAGGCCCGAACTCGCCCGATTGCGCGTCGCGCGTCATGAACTGGGTCAGTTCGCCCTGGGCAACCGCCTGGACGATGACGATCTGGCCGGCGCGGGTGGTCGACTTTTCCGGCGTGGTCCAGGCCTCGCCGTAGGAGGCGAAGGCCTCCTCGATGGCACGGCCCAGGGGTTTTTTGGGATCGACCGAGTCGGCTTCGCTCAAAGGAGCCGGGATACCGATGCGTGCGGGCATCAGCCCGGACGCATGCACGTCGGCGGAGGTGCGGACGACGAGGGCGGGCGGCTTGTTGTCGCGGCCGACGAGGCGGAAGAGCGTAGCGACCCAGTGCACGCGCAGCCGGTCGTCGCCCTGCAGCCGCTCGGCCTGCAGCCCCTCCCAGGCGGCGCGGGTGAGAGCGATGGTCGGGACGGTCGGGAGCCCGGCTTCGGCGGCGAGGGCGAGCCAGCGGGACTTGCCGGCAAGCAGGGATTGCTGGAACGTGCTGAGGCTCGCCCGGCCAATGGCAGGCGCGACCGCAAACATTTCCAGGGCCAGCGACACCCCTTAAGTCCCTCAACTTGTTGGGAGGCATACTGCCTCACGGGTCCCCTCGCCCGCAACAAGGCTTGACTCGGGTGCGGCGAGAAAGCATCTCCCTCGTATGCAAACAAGGCCGCAGCTTGACATCACGCTCTGTGCGCCGCGCGGATTCTGCGCGGGCGTGGATCGTGCGATCCAGATCGTCGAGCTGGCGCTGGAGAAATATGGCGCCCCGGTCTACGTGCGCCACGCCATCGTCCACAACAAGTATGTGGTGGATGGGCTCAGGGAAAAAGGCGCGGTGTTCGTCGAGGAACTCGACGAGATTCCGGATACCGGTGCCCCGGTGGTGTTTTCGGCCCATGGCGTGCCCAAGAGCGTGCCCGAGGGGGCGCGGGCGCGGAACATGTTCTTCCTCGATGCCACCTGCCCGCTGGTCAGCAAGGTGCATATCGAGGCCAACCGGCACTACAATGAAGGCCGCGAGATCGTCCTCATCGGCCATGCCGGGCATGTCGAGGTGGTGGGCACGATGGGGCAACTGCCGGCCGGGGCGATCACGCTGGTGGAGACTGTTGCCGACGCCGAGGCCTACCAGCCGCGGGACCCCAAGAATGTGGCCTTCGTGACGCAGACGACGCTCAGCGTCGACGACACCAAGGACATTGTCGACACGCTGCGCCGCCGCTTCCCGGCGATCAGCCTGCCGCACAAGGAAGACATCTGCTACGCCACGACCAACCGGCAGGAGGCGATCAAGCGTGTGGCCCCCACCGTGGATGCCATGATCGTGGTCGGCGCGCCCGAATCGAGCAATTCGGTGCGGCTGGTGGAAGTCGCCAAGCGGGCCGGCTGCGAGAATACGGTGCTGGTCGAGCGGGCGGACCGGATCGACTGGAGCCGATTCGAGGGCATCCGGACGCTCGGCGTTTCGGCTGGCGCCTCGGCGCCGGAGGCGCTGGTGGACGAGGTGATCGAAGCCTTTGCGCAACGCTTCGACATCAAGGTAACCGCGAGCGGCGAGCAGCGCGAGCGCATCGTCTTCAACCTGCCGCGCGAGTTGCGAGTCTCGGCGCCGGCAGCATGAACGACCTTACCCTTCTCGAAACCGAGCGGCTTGTGCTCTCGGGCTGGCGCTCCGATCAGGTCGATGACCTCTATCGCCTGCATGGCGACCCGGTCGTTGCCCGCTATCTGACCGCACACGGCGAGCCGTGGACGAAGGAGGAAATGGACTCCGCCCTCGCCCACTGGATCGATCTCTTCGATCGCCAGAAGATGGGCAAGCTGCGGGTGACCCGAAAGAGCGACGGTGTTCTCGTCGGCCGCTGTGGCTTCGGCGTCTACGGCGCGGAAGAAACGCCGGAGATCGGCTATTCGCTGTTCCCCGAATTCTGGGGCAATGGCTACGTCTACGAAGCCGCCAGCGCTTTGCGCGACTGGTACTGGCGCGAGACGGACCGAGCCCATTTCATCGGCATGGCGGATGCGCGCAACGAAGCATCGCTCAAGGTGCTGCGCAAGATCGGCGGCGTCTTTACCCATACAGGCCCCAATGGCCACGGGCACCTCTGCGAGTGGTACCGTTACGAAAGGCCGATGGCGTGAGCACGGTCACCATTCATACCGACGGCGCCTGCTCAGGCAATCCGGGCCCGGGCGGCTGGGGGGCAGTGCTGCAATGGGGCGATAAGGTGAAGGAGCTGAAGGGCGGCGCACCCATCACCACCAACAATCAGATGGAGCTGACCGCCGCGATCCAGGCGCTCACCGCCCTGACGCGGTCCTGCGACGTCGAGCTCCACACCGACAGCAACTACGTCAAGGACGGTCTGACCAAGTGGATTCACGGCTGGAAGAAGAATGGCTGGCGCACGGCCGACAAGAAGCCCGTCAAGAATGTCGAACTCTGGCAGGCACTTGACGCGGCCACACAGCGCCACCGGATCAACTGGCATTGGGTGAAGGGCCATAATGGCGACCCGATGAACGAGCGCGCCGACCAGCTCGCAAATGAAGGCATGGCGCCGTTCAAGCCGAAGCGGGCGCCGACGCAGCTGACCCCGCCCGTCTGAGGGACTTGCGCCGGCCCGGATAACGCGCAAGATCGGCGCATGCGTACGCTCCCCATCGCCGTCGCCGCTATTTTGCTCGCCGTCACGCCGGTGCTGGCGCAGTTTCCGCCGCCGGGCGTCTATTTCTGCACCACCAGCCAGGGCGCGCCCTTCGGCACGATCGACCTCTTTGCCGCCGGCGACTATCAGCTGCTGCGCGATTCCGGCGGTGCCGGAACCGGTCAGATCGCCTCGGCCGGCACGAGCCTTCGCGCGCTGAGCGGCCCGCTGGCGGACCTGCATGTCAAGGGCGTGTTCACCACCGACGGGGCCGGGGAAACGCGGTTCGTGCTCGATTCGGATGTCGGTCCAATCGACTGCGGTCCGGTCGGGTAGGGCGAGAGAGCCCGAACCTCGTGGTTCGACAGGCTCACCATGAGGTCCTCACAGGCGCCGTGTCCCAGTAGCCCTCATGGTGAGCTTGTCGAACCACGAGGGCGTGGCACCCCCTACCCTGCGACTTTCGAAAAATCCGCAACTAGTCGCATGGTCTCCCGCAGGTGCGAGAGCAGCGTCAGGCGGTTGGCGCGGATCGCGGGTTCGGGATCGTTGACAAGCACCGCCTCGAAAAAGGCATCGACGGGGGCGCGGAGAGTGGCCAGCGAGGCGATGGCGCCGCGGTAGTCGTTGGCGCGGACCTTGGCAGCTACCGCGGTGTCGGCGGCGACCAGGGCGTTGGCCAGAGCCTCTTCTTCCGCAAGCTTCAGCTGCGACCGGTCGACCATGCCAGAGTAGCCGCGTCCATCCTTCTTCTCCTCGGCGGCGAGGATATTGGCGGCGCGGCGATAGCCCGCCAAAAGGTTCTGGCCGTCGAGGGTACCGAGCAGCGCGGACAGCGCCTCGACGCGGCGGGTAATTTCCAGGATGTCGTCGGAGTCCGGCGTGATCACCGCATCGACCAGGTCGTGCCGAGCGCCGGCCTCGCGCAGCGACACCTTCAGCCGGTCGTGGAAGAAGGCAAGGAGATCGTTGGAGTCGAGATCGCCGGCGAGCTGGTTCTTGGGGTCGGCGCTGTCGCCAATGTGCTGGTCGCGGCGGATGAACCACGAGGCCTGGAACAGCGGGATCAGCGGCAGGGTCAGCTGGTTGTCCGAGACGATCCGGATGACGCCCAGCGCGGCGCGGCGGAGGGCGAAGGGGTCGCGCGAGCCGGTGGGCTTTTCATCGATGGCCCAGAAGCCGGTCAGAAGGTCCAGCTTGTCGGCCAGCGCCACGGCAATGGCGACCGGTTCGGCCGGAACGAGGTCCGTGGGCCCCAGCGGCTTGTAGTGGTCGGCGATGGCGTTGGCGATGGCCAGCGGCTCGTTCTGCGCCAGCGCATAGTAGCGGCCCATGAGGCCCTGCAGTTCGGGGAACTCGCCGACCATGCCGGTGACGAGATCGGCCTTGGCGAGCATGGCGGCACGCTGGGCCTGCGCGACATCGGCGTCCACTTTTGGCGCGATTTCGGCAGCAAGCTTCACCAGCCGCTCGACGCGCTGGAACTGGCTGCCGAGCTTGGCGTGGAACACCGACTCTTCGAGCTTGGGCAGGCCGTGCTCGAGCGGCAGCGCCAGGTCCTGGTTGTAGAAGAACTCGGCGTCGGAGAGCCGGGCGCGGATGACGCGCTCGTTGCCGGCAACGATGGCCGCGCCGCCGTCCTTGGCCACCGTATTCGAGGTGATGATGAAGTTGGGGGCGAGCTTACCCGACGCGTCGCGCAGGCAGAAGCATTTCTGGTTGGCGCGGATCGTGGCGATGATCACCTCTTCGGGCACCGCCAGGTAGCGCGGGTCGAACGAGCCCATCATCACCACCGGCCACTCGACGAGGCCAGCGACCTCTTCGAGCAAGCCTTCGTCGTGGATGACCGTGAGCCCCTGCGCAAAGGCGAGGTGGTCGGCGTCGGCGCGGATGATTTCCTTGCGCCGGTCGATGTCGAGCACGACCTTGGCCTTTTCGAGCGCCTGCACATAGTCGTCGAAGCGCTTCACCCGGATGGCGTCGGGCGAGAGGAAGCGATGGCCGAAGGTGGTCTGGCCGGACGCGACCTGGTTGGACTTGAACGGGATCACCACCGGCTCGTCGTTTTCGGTGCCGAAGGTGGCGGTGATGGCGCGAAGAGGCCGCACCCAGGTGAGGCCGCCGTTCCCCCATTGCATGGATTTCGGCCACTGGAAGTCCGTGATGATCTTCGGGAGAATGCCGGCCAGGATGGTCTCGGCCTCGGCGCCCTTCTTCTCGATATGGGCGACGTAGAACTCGCCCTTTTTGGGGTCGGACTCGACCTTGGCCTGGTCGATAGACGTCAGGCCTGCCGATTTCAGGAAGCCGTCGATGGCCTGCTGCGGCGAGCCGACGCGCGGGCCCTTCTTCTCCTCGCGCGTATCCGGAGAACGGGCCGGCAGCCCGGTGACCGTCAGCGCCAGGCGGCGCGGGGTGACGAAGGCCTTGGCGCCTTCGTAAACCAGCCCGGCATCGACCAGCGCGTTCGTCACCGCCTTCTTCAGGTCCTCCGCCGCGCGGCGTTGCATCCGCGCCGGGATTTCTTCGGAGAAGAGTTCGAGGAGAAGTTCGGGCATTTAGGCTCTACCGCGGGGTTTCGTGAGGCGCGGGAGGGTTAGCACGGGGCCGTTTGGATTGTCACGCCCGCGCCACTTCCGTAAGGCCCTTGCAGCGGGTTTGGGCACCCTCAACCACCCATCTGTCATCCCCTGCGAAAACAGGGACCCACCTGTCACTCCACTCGGGCTGATGGATAGATCCCGGCTGAATGCCGGGATCACATCGAGGGGGCGGCACCAACTCTCCCACCCACCTGCCGTCACCCCGGCACAGACAGGCCGGGGCCCGGGCAGCAAGCACCGGCGGTTATGTCCCCTCCCCCCTTGCGGGGCCCCCTTGAGGGGGAGGGTCAGAGCCTGCCCCGGCAAAGGCCGCGGGTAGGAGAGCCCGGTGCAGGTGCCCGAGACACCGGAGCTCACCCCAGCGTCACCGGCCCATCATACCCCCGCCCCTGTCCCCTCCCCGCAAGGGGGAGGGAGACCTGACTGCAAGCCTTTGCGTGCGTTGAGGAAAAAGAACTTATCCCCGCACTCTCCAGTTATCGTAGATTCACTCTCGTCAACTCCGCGGTGGACGGGTAGCGCGACGAACGCTGGCGGAGAGATAGCCGGGAGGGGGAAGGGAGTCGTCTCAAGCCCCTGGGCCAAGCGCACGGAGTTGGGAAGGCCAACCGACCCACTCCCGACGCGCGGGACAATGCCAGAAACCCCGGTCCCCGGAGGCGGATGCCGTCTCACTAAACAAATACCAGAGGCGGTATCCGCCTCCGGGCCCGTCACGCTCTTTGACATCCCCGGAGGGTCACACCCGGCCGGTG
>DATCRS010000051.1:0-18899 GCA_036568845.1 Devosia sp.
AAGGGGAGTGACGCCGACCCCCGCTTGACAAGTCGTGAAATCGTCAGGAAAGTGAAACCGGTTTCAGTGATGGCGTGGAGCGGGTGCGGCTTGATCTCAACATTCTTGGTCCGCATCTCGGCTTCTTGGCCGAAGGGGCGCTGCTGACCGCCGAGGTCTGTGGCCTCGCGATTATCGGCAGCGTGATCCTGGGCATGCTGGTGGCGGTCGCGCGGACCTCGCAGACCGCGTGGGTGAGGGGACTGGCCTTCGCCTATGTCGACCTCTTCCGCAACATCCCCTTCATCGTGCAGCTGTTCTTCTTTTATTACGGGCTGCCCGAAGTCGGCATCTATATCGACGCGTTCACCACCGGGGTGATCGCGCTTTCGATCGCCGGCGGCGCCTATGCGTCGGACGCGATCCGCGCCGGCATCCTCGCCATCGACAACGGCATCCTGGAAGCGGCGGAAGTGAGCGGACTGCCGCGGCGGGTGACGTTTGTGAAAATCGTGCTGCCGATTGCGCTCCGCACGTCGGTGCGGCCGCTGGGGTCGGTGCTGATCAATATGATCCTCACCTCGTCCATTCTCTCGACGATCACACTCAACGAGCTGACCGGCAACGCCAAGATCGTGGCCTCGGACACGTTCCGGCCGTTCGAGGTCTATGTCGTGCTGCTGGTGGTCTATGCGGCGCTGACCTACCTCGTTTCGATCGGCATCACGATGCTGCACCGCTGGCTCAACCGCGACCTGCAGGCCGAGGTGAGCTGATGCGGTACACCGAATTCACTCCGTTCGACATCTGGCTCCTGGCGCAGGGGCTGGGCGTGACGCTCGGCCTCTTCCTCGCCACCTCGCTGATCGGCGTCTTCGTCGGCGTGCTGTGGGGCGTAGTGCGGTTCTATCGGGTGCCGGTGCTGACGCAGGTGATCACCTTCGTCTCCGAGATCCTCAAGAACTCGCCGGTCCTGGTGCAGCTCTTTCTCGTCTTCTTCGGCTTTCCGGCCTTCTTCAAGGTCAATGTGACGCCGGTGGATGCAGCGATCATCACGCTCTCGGCCAACACGGCGGCCTTCGTCTATGTCATCGCTGTCTCGTCGATCGAGAGTATCGGGCGGGACCAGATCGAGGCGGCCCGGGTATTCGGCCTCACGCGGTGGCAGGTGCTGCGGCACGTGATCGCGCCGCAGGCCGCGGCCTTCTCGATCGGGCCGCTGACGGCGCTGCTCGTCAACCAGTTGCAGGTGACGTCGCTGATCTCGGTGATCGGGGTGATGGATCTCGCCAAGATCGGGGCCAACCTCAACCTCAGGACATTGAAACCCTTCATCGTCTGGACCGTGGTCGGCATCCTCTACTACCTCGCTGCCAAGCTGGTCGCGGCGGTGGGGGCCAAACTCGAACAGCGCCTCCGTGCGCACAGCACATTCCGGGGCCTCTAGCGATGCTCAAAGTCGAAAACGTCAAGAAGGCCTTTGGCGGCACCGTGGTGCTGGACGGGGTGAACCTCACCGTCAACCCCGGCGAGGTGGTGTCGATCCTCGGCTCGTCAGGCTCGGGCAAGTCGACCCTGATCCGCTGCATCAACGGACTCGAAAAGCTCGACGGCGGGCGGATCACGGTGGACGAGTTCGACGTGAGCCGGCCCAAGGAACTGAGCGAGGCGCGCAAGCGCTCGGGCACGGTGTTCCAGCTCTTCAACCTCTATCCGCACATGACGGCGCTACAGAATGTCACGCTAGCGCCCATCGAGGTGCTGAAGCGGCCCAAGCCCGAGGCGGAGGCCGAAGGCAGGGCGCTGCTCGCATCCGTGGGGCTGGGGGACCGGGCGGACGCCTATCCGGCGCAGCTTTCGGGCGGGCAGCGGCAGCGCGTCGGCATCTGCCGGGCCCTGGCGATGAAGCCGCGCTACCTGCTGCTCGACGAGGTCACCTCGGCGCTGGATCCGGAGATGACGGCCGAGGTGCTCGCCATTCTCGCCAAGCTCGCCGGGGACGGCACGACGATGGTGTTCGTCACGCACGAGATCGAGTTCGCGCGGCAGATCTCGGAACGGATCGTCTTCCTCGAAAAGGGGAGGCTGCTGGTCGATCTGCCGACGGACCAATTCTTCGCGCCAACGGGCGGCATGGCGCAGCCGCGCGTCGCCCAGTTCCTCTCCAAGATGCGGAAAGACTAGATGCTGCTTCTCGCCAATGCCGAGGCCTGGCCCGGCTTTCCTACCACGGTCGAGATGTTGAAGGCCGGCGCCGACAGCCTTACGGCGATGGTCGCGGGGATTTCCAAGGTCGAGGCGGAGCCGAAGGTGCGCTCGGTCGGCTATGGCGGCTGGCCGAACATGCTGGGCGTGATGGAGTGCGATGCGGCGGTGATGGACGGCAACACGCGCGAGGTCGGCGCGGTGGGGGCAGTGCCCGACACTATCCCGGTCGCGCGGCTGGCGCATGAGGTGCTGAAGCAGTTGCCGCATGTGATGCTGACCGGCGACGGGGCGCGAAGGTTCGCGACTGAAACAGGTTTCGCGGTCGACGACGTGCTGCTCGAGGATTCTCGGCGCGTGTGGTGGGAGCGGCTCGAAAAGGAAATGACGCCGGAGCAGGCGAAGGCCTTTCCGGATACACCGCTGGCGCCGCTGCTCAAGACTATCACCGACCCGGAGCGGGTGCGCGATACGACCGTGTGGCTCTCCGCCGACAAGGCCAAGGGCATCCATGCGGCCACCTCCACCTCGGGCTGGGCGTGGAAATATCCGGGACGGCTGGGCGACAGCCCGATCCCCGGGGCAGGCTATTACGCCGACAGCCGCTATGGCGCGGCAGCCTGCACCCATACCGGCGAGATGACGATGCGCGCGTCGACGGCGCGCACGATCGTGCTCGCCATGAAGCTCGGCTACTCGCTCGGCGATGCGGTGAAGCTCGCCGTCGAAGAGCTCGACGAACTGACCGGCGGGTTCCTGGGCGGGGTGGTGATCCATGCCGTCGACGCCAATGGGAACCACGAGGTTACCAATTTCCAGTGCCAGGGGGACATCAAGTACTGGCTCTGGGAGGACTCGATGGCGGAGCCGGAACTCCGCGCAGCGAAAACGGCATGACAAAGAGAGGAACCACCCAAATGAAGCGTATTCTGACTGCCCTCGTCGCACTGGCGTTCGTCGCCGGTGCAGCTGTCCCGGCGATGGCCGGCATGCTCGACGACATCCGCAGCCGCAACGTGGTGCGCATCGGCGTGTCGCTCGGCGGCGAACCTATCGGCTTCCGCGACGCGCAGAACAACCCGGTCGGCTATGACGTCGACGTGGCGACGATGCTCGCCGAAAAGCTCGGCGTGCCGGTGGAATTCACCGACGTGTCCGGCGACGCCCGCATCTCGATGCTGGTCTCGGGCCAGCTCGACATCGTGGTCGCCAACACCTCGGCGACGCTCGAGCGCGCCAAGTCGGTCAACTTCACCATCCCCTACAACCGTGCCGGCCTGCGCGTGATCGTGCAGGCGGATTCGGGCATCACCTCGCTCGAGGGCCTCGCGGGCAAGAAGATCGTGGTCGGCCGCGGCACCACCGGCGAAGCTTTCATCAAGAAGGCCGTGCCGACTGCCGAGCTCGTCTATGTCGACCAGTTCGCACCCGACGGCGTGCTGCAACTGCAGCAGAAACGCGTCGATGCGGCGATCGAAGACTCGTCGCTGCTCGATTATCTGGCGACGCAAAACCCGACGCTGGTCACCATCCCGGGCCTCTACTCGAACGATCCGATCGGCATTGCGGTCGCCAAGGGCGATCCGGAATTCGTGCGCTGGCTCGACATGTTCGTGTCAGACTACATCCAGTCGGGCGCTTACGAGGCCAATTACAAGAAATGGTGGGGCGAGACCGCCAACCCGCCGGAACTGAACCCGATCTGGTAACGACCAGTGGTCGGGTGACCTGGTGCGGGGCCGCGGCAACGCGGCCCCGGTTTCGTCAGCCGGCCGTCGCCCGCGGGATGAAGCGGGTGGGGATGAGGACGGGGGGCCGGCCGGGCTCGAAGCTCCCCGGTTCGGCGATCAGGCGGACCATTTCGTGCACGAAGACGGACTTGTCGTAGCCGATCGAGGCGATGGGATAGGCGTCGAAATCGAGCAGCGAGAGATCGTCGAAGCCGTAGAGCCGGAAGGATCTTGGTCGGTTGGCCGGAAACTCGGCGCGGAACACGTCGAGAATGCCCATCGCCATAGCGTCCGAGGTGCAGAAGATAGCCCCGGGAAAGCTGCCCTTGCCGAACTGGGCTGCGGCGGCGTGGCCGCTGAGATAGGAATAGTCGCCCTGGACCGACTTCACGAGCTTGATGCCATGCCGGTCAAAGGCCTTGTGGTAGGATACGACGCGCGCCTCTTCCACCAACGAGGTGGCACGGCCGGTGACCAGCGCGGCGGTCGTGACGCCTTTGGCGGCGGCGTCGGCCACAGCCTCGCCGATGCCCTGCGCCTCGTCGGGCATGATGGCGGGGGAGAGCCGGTCGTGGCGACCATTGAGCATGATCACGTGATCGGAGCGGAACATTTTGCGCACCGTCGCGGCATCGGCGAAGTCGGAGAACACCAGCGCGGCATCGACGTGGTAGGCGACGCCCTGGCGCAAGAACTCTTCCACCTTGGCGACGGAGCCGACGCGGATGAGGATGACCTGCTTGCCGATGGCCTGCGTCTCGGCGATGAGCGTATCGAAGAGATCGAGGTCGGAGAGATCGTGGATATGGTTCACCACCACGGCGACGAGATTCACTGTCTTGGTGGTGAGGCTTTGCGCCAGGAGATTGACGCGGAAGCCGAGCTCGCGCGCCGCGGCCAGCACGCGCTCGCGCTTCTCGTCGGACACCGGGCGCGGCTGCGGCGAGAGGGCGCGGGAAGCTACGGCTTTCGAAACGCCGGCGAGGCGCGCCACATCGGCGATGGTGGTCTTTGTCGCGACCTTGGCCGGTGCGGCAGCCAGCCTGCCGGCAAGGCCTTTCTTCTCAACCAAGATCAGGGTGCTCCGAACCGATGATCACCTGCTTAGACATCGGCGGTTCCGGCATCAAGGGCGCCGTGGCGCGGAGGTTCACGGCGGTGGAGATGCTCGGCCGCGTACGGACGCCGCTGGAGGATTTCGACGCATTTGTCGGGGCCATCGGCGAGGTGCTGGCGCTGAGTCCCGCGCCAACGGGATCGGCGGTTTCGATCGCCATCACCGGCGTGATCGACCCGGCGACGGAAGTGATCAAGTGCGCCAACATTCCGTGCATCGACGGCCGCCGGCTGGGGCCGGAACTCTCGGAGCGGCTCAACCGGCCGGTGCTCGTTGCAAATGATGCCGACTGCTTCGCGCTGGCCGAGGCAGTGGCTGGCGCTGGTCGGGGACACAGGATCGTCTTCGGCGCCATTTTGGGCACCGGGGTCGGCGGCGGGCTGGTGATCGACGGCCGGATGATTGTCGGTGCGGGCGGACTGACCGGCGAGTGGGGACACGGGCCGATCGTCGCCACACGCGTGGGCGACGTCGAGATCCCGCGCTTTGCCTGCGGCTGCGGGCAGGTGGGCTGCCTCGATACGGTCGGCGCGGCGCGTGGACTCGAACGGCTGCACAAGCACCTGGCGCGGCAGCCGCTCGACAGCGTCGAGATCGTCGCGGCCTGGGAGGCGGGCAACGCGGCGGCGACGCGCACGATCGAGGTCTATCTGCAGCTGGTGGCCGAACCGCTGGCGTTGGTGGTCAACGTCATCGGGGCCGACATCGTGCCTGTCGGAGGCGGCATGTCGAAGGCGACGCGGCTGATCGAGAGGCTGGACGAGGAGGTGCGGAGGCGCATCCTTCGCCGCACCGACCGGCCGCTGGTGGTACCGGGCGAGCTCAAGGTCGAGCCGGGGCTTATCGGCGCAGCAATTCTGGGAGGTGAACGATGATCCTCGAAGTCTGTGTCGCCGATCCGCAGAGCCTCGCCGCAGCAGTCGAAGGTGGGGCGGATCGGATCGAGCTCTGCTCGGCGCTGGAGCTCGGCGGACTGACGCCGCTGGCCGGCATGATGGCGCTGGCGAAAGCAGCGGGCGTGCCGGCCTATGCGATGGTGCGTCCGCGCTCGGGCGACTTCGTCTTCGACCGGCGCGACGTCGACGCGATGCTCCACGACATCGACGCCATCCGAGCGGCGGGACTTGCCGGTGTGGTGATCGGCGCCAACCGCCGGGACGGAACGCTTGACGTGCCGCTGCTGGAACGGTTGGTGACGCATGCCGAGGGGCTGGGAACGACGCTGCATCGCGCGATCGATCTCGTACCGGACATCGCCGAGGCGACGGAGGTGGCGGTATCGCTTGGGGTCGAGCGCATCCTGACGTCCGGCGGGGCGCCGACGGCACTCGACGGACTGGAACAGATTGCGCTCGCGCATGCCAGCGCGCGGGGCCGGGTGAAGGTCATGGCTGGCTCGGGGCTCCGGCCCGACAATGTCGGCGAGCTGCTCGCGGCAGTGCCCGTGGAGGAGGTGCACAGTTCCTGCGCCGGTCAGGGTACTGCATCGGCCGAGAGCGCCGTGCGGCTCGGCTTTGCGCCGAAGCTGCGGCGGCGAGTGACCGATGCCGATGTGGTTCGCGCGTTCCGGGAAAGGATCAGCGGCTAACTACACACCACGATGCGCATGCCGCTGGAGGTCAGGGCGGCGCGGGCGGCGGAGTCGTCGGGGAGGCGGTCGGTGACGAAGGTGGTGAAGCTCGAAAAGGGCGCCGCGCGGACGGCGGCGGCACGATCCCATTTGGTGACGTCGGCGGCGAGGTAGCGGACGCGCGAGTTCTCGATGATGGCGGTGGTGATCTGCGCGTCGCGGTGACTGAAGTCGAGCGCGCCGGCCGCGGCGTCGAGCGCGCCGGCGCCGACCACGGCGTGAGTGGCGTGGAATTTTTCGAAATAGCGAATGGAGTCGAGGCCAACCACGTCGCGGTCATTGGCGCGCCAAAGGCCGCCGGTGACGTGGAGCTCGATGTCGGGCACGTCGCCGAGGACGAGCGCGACATCGAGATTGTTGGTGACGGCCGTGAGGTGGTGGTGCTCACGCAACGCGACGGCGGTGGCCTGCACGGTGGTGCCGATGCCCAGAAAGACGGTCGAGCCGTCCGGGATCTCAGCGGCGATGTGCTCGGCGATGCGCTGCTTGGCGGCGCTCTGCAGGCGCGACCGGGCGTTCACGGGACTATTCTGCGGCAGCACCGGCAGATCGACACCGCCATGCAGGCGCCGCGCGAGGCCGAGTTCGCAGAGCACGTTGATGTCGCGCCGGATCGACTGCGTGGTGAGCCCGAAGCGATGGGCGAGGCCCTCGATCTGCTGCGCGCCGTCGCTGGCGATCAGCTCCAAGAGCTCCTGCTGCCGCTTGGAGAGCCTGGTTCCGGTCATGTCGGAGACAGGAAGAGGCTCGGGTTGTCGGTGATGACGGCGTCGAGGCCCTCGGCCCAGAAGGGCTCGATTTGCGCCGGGTTGTTGCAGGTCCAGACGCGCATCTTGATGCCGTGCTCACGCGCGATGTCGAGAGCGCGGTAGCTCAGCGCACGGTAGTCGAGATGCACCACCCTGGAGGGGATCGACTTCAGACGCTCGATCCAGTCCGGCGGCAGATCGCTCCAGAGCATAGCGAGCTCATAGGAAGGGTCGAGCCGGTGCATCGCCCTGAGGCAGTCGGGATCGAAGCTCGAGATCATCACTTGGGTGCGCCCCCTATGATCCACGAGGCAGCCATGAACGGTGTCGGTGAGCTGGGCGAGCGACTTGTGGTGCTCGTGCTGCTTGATCTCGACATTGACGCTGAGCCCGAACCCGGCGAGCGCGTCGAGGATCTCGGGCAGGGTGGACAGGCGCTCACCGGCGAACCCGGCGCCGAACCAACTGCCGGCATCGATGCCGGCGAGATCGGCCCTGGTGATGGCGCCGAGCGAGCCGTGCCGGTTGCTGGTGCGGTCCAGCGTCACGTCGTGAATGACGACGGGCGTGCCGTCGGCGAGCAGCGCGACATCGAGCTCGACCCAGCGGGCGCCCTGGTCGCGCGCCGCGCGGAACGCCGCGATGGTGTTTTCGGGCGCAACGGCAGAGGCCCCCCGATGGGCCTGAACCTCGTTGATGGAGCGAGGCTTGCGATCAGTCATGTCGTGGTTCCCAGGTGACGCTGAAGGAAGGTCCCGCGGCTCAGTCGGTCCGCCGGCCCGATTCTCGATTGAACGGATGGAGCTCGGATGTGCCGACGAAGAGCGAGACTCTCTGGCCCTCTTCGACCACGGTGCGGGCCGGCACGGCTGCGATGACGAGCTGGCCGCTGCCATCGAGGCGCAAATGCAGGTGGGTCTCGCCGCCGACCGGCTCGTGCAGTTCGACCGTCGCTTCCAGCCGGATGGCGGGGCCGGCGGGTGCCTCTACTTCGATCGTGTCGGGCCGGATGCCGACCAGATCGGTGTTAGCCGGCAGGTTGAGTTCGGCGCCCTTGCCGTTGAGATAGCCCACGTCGATGAGGTTCATCGGCGGCGAGCCGATGAAGCCGGCGACGAACAAGGTGGCGGGGCGGTGGTAGAGCTCGATCGGAGCGCCGACCTGCTCGATGCGCCCGGCATTCATCACCACCAGCCTGTCGGCGAGGGTCATGGCTTCCAGCTGGTCGTGGGTGACGTAGACGCTGGTGGTCTTGAGGCCACGCTGCAGCCGCTTGATCTCGACCCGCATCTGGCCGCGCAGCTTGGCGTCGAGGTTGGAGAGGGGCTCGTCGAAGAGGAACGCCTTGGGCTTGCGGACGATGGCGCGGCCCATGGCGACCCGCTGGCGCTGGCCGCCGGAGAGCTGGCGCGGCTTGCGATCGAGGAAGGGCTCGATCTCGAGAATGCGGGCGGCCTCGGTGACGCGCTGGTCGATCTCGGCGCGCGGGGTGCCGCGGTTCTTGAGGCCGTATTCGAGATTTCCGCGCACGGTCATGTGCGGGTAGAGCGCGTAGTTCTGGAACACCATAGCGATGTCGCGATCCGCCGGCTCCTTGCGGTTGACCACCTCGTCGCCGATGGCGACGGTGCCCTCCGTGATGGTCTCGAGGCCGGCGATCATGCGCAGCAGGGTGGACTTGCCGCACCCGGACGGGCCGACGAGGACCACGAGCTCGCCGTCGTCAATGGCGAGGTCGAGATTGTGGATGGCCGTGACGTTGCCCGGATAGACCTTCTTGACGCCTGAAATGTCGATGCGTGCCATTGCGCTTACTTCTCGGTTTCGACCAGGCCTTTGATGAAGAGGCGCTGCATGAGGATGATGACGAGGATCGGGGGCAGCATGGCCAGCATCACGGCGGCCATCACCAGGTTCCAATAGGGATCGGAGTCGGCGACGGCGGCCAGCCGCTTAATGCCCATGACGATGGTGTAATAGTCGCTCTGCGTGGTGACCAGCAGCGGCCAGAGATACTGCACCCAGCCATAGATGAAGAGGATGACGAAGAGCGCTGCGATGTTGGTGCGCGAGAGCGGCAAGAGGATATCGCGGAAGAACTTCATCGGGCCGGCGCCGTCGACGCGGGCAGCCTCCATCAGCTCATCGGGGATGGTGAGGAAGAATTGGCGGAAGAGGAAGGTCGCGGTCGCCGAGGCGATGAGCGGAATGGTGAGGCCGGCGTAGCTGTTCAGCATGCCGAGGTCCGCGACGACCTTGAAGGTCGGCATGATGCGGACTTCGACCGGCAGCATCAGGGTGATGAAGATCATCCAGAAGGCGAGCAGCCGGAACGGGAACTTGAAGTAGACGATCGCATAGGCGGAGAGGATCGAGATGATGATCTTGCCGACCGCGATGATGACGGCCATCAGCAGCGAGTTGCCGAGCATGCGCCAGACCGGCGGGGCGCCCGCGGTCGAGAGTCCCTCGGTCCACATCCTCGTGTAGTTCTCGACCATGTTCGGCCCTGGCAGCAGGGGGGCGAGCCCGGAGAGGAAGTCGCTGTATCCGTGGGTCGAGGCGATGAAGGCCAGGTAGACCGGGAACACCACGATGGCGACGCCGGCGATCAGCACCAGGTGGGTAAGGAAGTTGAGCAGCGGGCGATCTTCAACCATCTCTCGGCTCCCTAGTACTGCACGCGCCGCTCGACATAGCGGAACTGGATGACCGTCAGGAGGCCGACGATGAGCATCAGCATCACCGACTGGGCCGAGGAGGAACCGATGTTGAGGCCGAGGAAACCGTCGGCATAGACCTTGTAGACCAGCGTGTTCGTCGCCCCGGCCGGGCCGCCGGCAGTGGTGCCGTCGATGATGCCGAAGGTGTCGAACATGGCGTAGTTGATGTTGATGATCATGAGGAAGAAGGTCGTCGGCGAGAGCAGCGGAAACACGATGGTCCAGAACCGCTTGAAGGGGCCGGCGCCGTCGATGGCGGCGGCCTCGATCAGCGAGCGCGGGACGGACTGCATGCCGGCGACGAAGAACAGGAAGTTGTAGGAAATCTGCTTCCAGGCGGCGGCGATCACGATGAGGATCATCGCCTGGTCGCCGTTGACCCGATGGTTCCAGCGCACGCCGATGTAATCGAGGATGTAGGGGACAATGCCGATGGTGGGGTTGAACATGAACCACCAGAGGATGCCGGCGACCACGGGCGCCACGGCGTAGGGCCAGACCAGCAGCGTGGTGTAGATCTTGCCCGAGCGCAAAAGCCGGTTGACCGCAGCGGCGAGCAGCAGCGAAACGCTCATCGAGAGGATCGTCACGCCGATGGCGAAGACGAGCGAGCGGTTGAGCGAATGAAGGTATTCAGGTTCGGCGAAGAGCCGCGTGTAGTTGCGGAACCAGACGAAGGTGGTGCTGAGGCCGAACGGATCTTCGCGCTCGAAGGACGATTTCACCGCCTGCGCAGCCGGCCAGAGGAAGAACGCAATGGTGATGGCGAGCTGAGGCGCCAGCAGCAGATAGGGAAGCAGCTTGTTGGGAAAAACCGTGCGCTTGCTTTGCATGGAAATCCTGTTGACCGGCCGATGCGGAGCCACCGCCGGCTCGTGCCGGCGGTGAAGGCGGGAAGACAGGGCCGGCCCTGGCCGGCCCTCGCGACACGCTACTGATTGGCGGCTTCGAAGTCGCGGAGGATCTGGTTGCCGCGCTGGACGGCGGCATCCAGTGCTTCCTTCGGCGTCTTCGTACCGGCAAGCATGGCCTCGAACTCGGCGTCGACCGCGTCGCGAGCCTGGGTCAGGTTGCCGAAGCGGATGCCCTTCGAGTTCGGCGTCGGGGTGCCGCGCGTGATCTGGTTGATGGCGATCTCCGAACCCGGATTGGCTTCGTAGTAGCCCTGCTGCTTACCCAGCTCATATGCCGCATTGGTGATCGGCAGATAGCCGGTGAACTGGTGCCAGTCGGCCTGCACTTCGGGGCTCGAGAGATAGGTGAAGAACTTGGCGACGCCGGTATAGACCTCATCGGGATGCCCGTTGAGCACCCAGAGCGTGGCGCCACCGATGATCGAGTTCTTCGGCTCGGCGATCACGTCGTCGTAGTAGGGGAGCGGAGCGAAGCCCACCTCGAAGTCCTTGGCATTGCGGATGACACCGGCACGGCCAGCCGAGCTGTTCATGAAGATCGCGCATTCCTGCGAGACGAACTTGGGCTGCGCGTCGGGGGCGCCGGCAGGGCCGCCGTACTGGTAGAGGCCCTCATCGGACCACTTCTTAAGGTTCTCCCAGTGCTTGACCTGCACCGGCCCGTTGAAGGTGAACTCGGCGCCGAGGCCGCCGAAGCCGTTCTCGAGCGTGCCGAAGGGCTGGTCGTGAATCGCCGAAAGGTTCTCGGTGTGGATCCAGGTCGTCCAGGTGGAGGCGAGAGCGCACTTGGCAGCGCCGGACTCGACGATCTTGCGCCCCATCTCCTCGAGCTCGGCCCAGGTCTTTGGCGGCGTTTCGGGATCAAGGCCGGCTTTCTTGAAGACGTCCTTGTTGTAGTACATGATCGGCGTGGAGGAGTTGAACGGCATCGAGAGGATGTTGCCGTCGGTGTCGGAGTAATAGCCGGTGACAGGGGCCAGGAAGCCCGACGGATCCCACGGCTCACCCTTGTCGGCCATCAGCTTGTAGACCGGGTAGACGGCGCCCTTGGCGGCCATCATGGTGCCGGTGCCGACCTCGTAGACCTGCACGATCGCTGGCTGCTGATTGGCGCGGAAGGCGGCAATCGCGGCGGTCAGCGTCTCGGCATACGAGCCCTTGAACACCGGCGTCACCTTGTACTCGGACTGGCTGGCATTGAAGCCGGCGGCGACTTCCTCCAGCTTTTCGCCCAGCTCTGCACCCATGGCATGCCACCAGGTGATCTCGGTCTGCGAATAGGCCGAAGGCGCATAGGTCAACGCGGCGACCACGCCGGTAGACAAAAGGAGCGCAAGCTTGTTCATTGGGTCGTTCCTCCTCGTTCGTTCAGCAAAGGATCTTCCGTCCTCGCCCTGCCAGTCGTAGCAAGGCAATGTTCATTTGGCAAAATCACATGTTTCAAATGAACAGGTTTGGGCGGAGTCGCCGGACGGAATGTGTGTTGGGCGACATCACGATGCCCTAGAGCTTTCATATGAAAGCTGTGTGACACTCGCGTCAGATAGGCTGAGCGGCGTCTGACTAATTTCGCGCCATCGCAGACCGTCAGATTAATCTTTGGGCGTTTTGACGCTTCGTTGTGCGTCTGCTCTCTGGACGCCGCTGTCGCGCCGCTTTAGGTCTATATCGTAATACATTGATTTATCTTGCATGTTCGGATTGCTGCGAACTGGCACGCTTCCTGCAGTTCGTCAGGCAAGGTCGCTACCGCGATCGGTAGACGGGCGTCCAATGCCGGGCAGCCCTTCCAGGCACAGCTGCCACTGCATCCAAACGCCGTCGACCGACGGCGCGGGTTCGGTGGTGGCTTTTTTGTTTTTCACTGCGCCGGCGATCGATGACGCCGGAAGAGGACCGCGATGAAAGAGAGACTCGTCGTTATCGGCAACGGCATGGCCCCCGGGCGGGCGCTGGAGCGACTGTTCGAGATCGAACCCGACCGCTACCAGGTCACCATTTTCAACGCCGAGCCGCGCGTCAATTACGACCGCATCATGCTCTCGCCCGTGCTCTCGGGCGAAAAGCAGTTCGACGACATCATCATCCATGGCGATGCCTGGTACATCGAGCACGGCATCACCCTCTACAAGGGCCACAAGATCGTCGCTATCGACCGTGAGGCGAAGACGGTCACGTCCAGCCACGGCGAAGTCGCCGAATATGACAAGCTGATCGTTGCCACCGGCTCGGTGCCTTTCATCCTGCCGCTCCCGGGCAAGGACCTGGCCGGGGTCCTCACCTATCGCGACCTCGATGACGTCCACGCCATGATGCTGGCGGCCAAGTCGAAGGGCAGGGCAGTGGTGATCGGCGGCGGCCTGCTCGGGCTCGAGGCCGCGGCCGGCCTCAACGAGCAGGGCATGGACGTCACCGTCATCCATGTGATGCCAACGCTGATGGAGCGCCAGCTCGATCCGGCGGCCGGTTACCTGCTGGGCGAGGCGATCAAGGCGCGGGGCATCAAGGTGCTGACCTCGGCCAATACCAAGCAGATTCTCGGCGACAAGCGCGTCACCGGCGTCGAGCTCGCCGATGGCACCGTGCTTCCGGCGGACATCGTGGTGATGGCGGTGGGCATCCGGCCGAACGCGGCGCTGGCCAAGGAAGCGGGGCTCGCGGTCAATCGCGGCATCGTGGTGGATGCGCAGATGCGCACCAGCGACCCTTCGATCTACGCGCTGGGCGAATGCGTCGAAGTGGAAGGGGCCTGCTTCGGGCTCGTGGCGCCGCTCTACGACATGGCAAACGTGCTGGCGTCACAGCTCGCAGGCGACACCACCGCCAGCTTCAAGGCGGTGGCGACGGCGACGCGCCTCAAGGTCACCGGTATCAACCTCTACTCGGCCGGCGACTTTGCCGACGGCGACGATCGCGAAGAGATCGTGCTGCGCGACGCGACGGCCGGCATCTACAAGCGACTCGTCCTGCGGAACAACCAGATCATCGGTGCCGTGCTCTATGGCGAGACCGGCGACGGGCCGTGGTTCTTCGATATGCTGAAGCGCGGCGTCGATACGCGCGAGCTGCGGAACACGCTGATCTTCGGCCAGAACTACCAGGGGGGCTCGCCGCTCGATCCCACCGCAGCGGTTGCCGCGCTGCCGGACGAGGCCGAAATCTGCGGCTGCAACGGCGTCTGCAAATCCAAGATCACCGGCGCCATCACCGGCAAGGGCCTCACCAGCCTCGACGACGTGCGCGCACATACCAAGGCCTCGGCGAGCTGCGGCACCTGCACGGGCCTCGTCGAGCAGCTATTGGTCCTCACGCTCGGCGACAAGTACAATCCTTCGGCCGTACAGCCGATGTGCAAATGCACCGACCTCGGCCACGACGATGTCCGCCGGCTCATCGTCGCCAAGGAACTCAAGTCGATCCCGCAGCTCATGCAGGAGCTGGAGTGGAAGACTTCGTGCGGCTGCGCCAAGTGCCGACCCGCGCTCAACTACTACCTGCTCGCCACCTGGCCGGGCGAATACGAGGACGACGGCCAGTCGCGCTTCATCAACGAGCGCGTGCACGCCAATATCCAGAAGGACGGCACCTATTCGGTGGTGCCGCGCATGTGGGGCGGGCTCACCTCGCCCAAGGAGCTGCGCGCCATCGCCGATGTCGCGGACAAGTTCAGCATTCCGACGGTCAAGGTCACCGGCGGTCAGCGCATCGACCTGCTCGGCGTCAAGAAGGAGGACCTGCCGGCCGTCTGGGCCGACCTCAATGCCGCCGGCATGGTTTCCGGCGCCGCCTACGCAAAAGGGCTGCGCACGGTGAAGACCTGCGTGGGCTCGGAATGGTGCCGGTTCGGCACCCAGGATTCGACCGGGCTCGGCGTCAAGATCGAGAAGTTCATGTGGGGCAGTTGGACCCCGGCCAAGGTGAAGATGGCGGTCTCGGGCTGCCCGCGGAACTGCGCCGAGGCGACCTGCAAGGATGTCGGCGTGATCTGCGTGGACTCCGGCTACGAGATCCATTTCGCAGGCGCAGCGGGCCTCGACATCAAGGGTACCGAGGTGCTCTGCCACGCCAAGACCGAGGACGAGGCGATCGAGATCATCGCGGCGCTGGTGCAGCTCTACCGCGAGCAGGGGCGCTATCTCGAACGCATCTACAAGTGGGCCAAGCGGGTCGGCAAGGAGTCGATCACCAAGGCGGTGGTCGACGATCTCGACAAGCGCCGGCAGCTCTACGACCGCTTCGTCTATTCGCAAAAGTTCGCACAGGTGGACCCGTGGGAAGAGCGGGTCAACGGCAAGGACGCGCACGAGTTCGCGGCCATGGCCGAGTTCGGCCTGCCGGTGGCAGCGGAGTGAGCGCCATGAACGACTGGATCGAAATCGGCCGTATCGAGGCCATCCCGCGCCGTGGCGCCCGCTGCGTCAACACGCCGGCCGGCAAGATTGCGGTGTTCCGCACCGCCGAGGACAAGGTCCTTGCCATCGACGACCGCTGCCCGCACAAGGGCGGACCGTTGAGCCAGGGCATCGTCCACGGCGCGCAGGTGACCTGCCCGCTGCACAACTGGGTATTCTCGCTCGAAACGGGCGAGGCCCAGGGCGCCGACGAGGGCAGCGTCCGCACCTTTCCGCTCAACGTGATCGACGGCCGCATTTTCATCGCGCCCGACATCATGCGCATCGCCGCCGAATAGCCGGCGGAAGGCACCAGCAATAGTCCAAACAGCAATACTGGAGGGAACCGATGGCTTACGTCATCCCGACTGAATTTGTGACCAAGATGATCGACGCCGGCGAGGCGAAGGTCTTCATGTCGAGCCGCGACACATTGATCCGCGCTTACATGGCCGGCGCCATCCTGGCGCTGGCGGCGGCCTTCGCCATCACCATCAACGTCAACACCGGGCAACCGCTGGCGGGGGCTATCCTCTTCCCGGTGGGTTTCTGCCTGCTCTATCTCATGGGCTTTGACCTCCTCACCGGCGTGATGACCCTGGTGCCGCTGGCGCTCATCGACAAGCGGCCTGGCGTGACCCTGGGCGGCGTGTTCCGCAACTGGGGCCTCGTCTTTGCCGGCAACTTTGCCGGCGCCATGACGGTGGCCGTGCTGATGGCGGTCGTCTTCACCTTCGGCTTCAGTCAGGCGCCCGATGCGGTGGGTGAGAAGATCGGCCATATCGGCGAGGGCCGCACGGTGGGCTACGCGGCCCATGGCTTTGCCGGCATGCTGACGCTCTTCATCCGCGGCGTGCTCTGCAACTGGATGGTTTCGACCGGCGTCGTCGGCGCGATGATGTCGACCTCGGTCTCGGGCAAGGTGATCGCCATGTGGATGCCGATCATGCTGTTCTTCTATATGGGCTTCGAGCACTCCATCGTGAACATGTACCTGTTCCCCTCGGGCATCATGCTCGGCGGCCAGTTCGGCTGGATGGATTACCTGGTCTGGAACGAGATCCCGACCATTGCCGGCAACCTGGTCGGCGGACTTGCCTTCGTCGGCCTCGCGCTCTACGCCACCCATAGCGGCCGTGCGGTGGCGCGCCAGCAGGCGGCCAAACTGCAGCCGGCGGAATAAGACAAAGCGGGAGGGCCGCCACCGGCGGCCTTCCCATTCCAGCGCCTCGGGGGAGCGCTTGAGCCTCGCGATCTCGATCGGGCAATATTCCGACAAGGGCAAGAAGCCCGCCAACCAGGACTTTTATGGCGCGCTGATCCCCGATCAGCCGCTGCTGGACCTCAAGGGCATTTCCATCGCGCTTGCCGATGGCATCTCCTCGAGCGAAGTCGGCAGCCTCGCCGCGCAGACGGCGATCAAGAGCTTTCTCACCGACTATTACGGCACGCCCGACACCTGGCCGGTGAAGACGGCGGCGCATCGCGTCATCGCTGCAGCCAATTCGTGGCTCCATGCGCAGACGCGACAAATGTCCGAGGATGTCGACAGCGGCTATGTAACGACGCTCAGCGTGCTGATCCTCAAGTCGCGCGTGGCCCATATCTTTCACGTCGGGGATTCTCGGATCTCGCGGCTCAGCGGCAGGTCGCTCGAGCAGCTGACCGCGGATCACCGCATCCCGGCGTCGCCCAGCCGCTCCTATCTCGGGCGAGCGCTGGGGATTGGCCCCAATGTCGAGGTCGACTACCGGGCGGTGCCGGTCAATGTCGGCGATATGTTCCTGCTCACCACCGACGGTATTCACGAGCACGTGGACGGCGCAACGGTGGCGCGGCTGGTGGCCGAGAACGCGGACCTCGACCGGGCAGCCCGCGCGATTGCCGAGGAGGCGCTGCGGCGCGGCAGCGGTGACAATCTCACGGTGCAGATTGCGCGGGTGGATGGCCTGGCCGATGGCGAGCTCGGCGACCTGTTCGCCGAGGCGCGCGACCTGCCGCTGCCGCCGCCGCTCGAGCCGGGCAAGCTGTTCGACGGCTTCCGCATTGTCCGGGGACTGCACGCCAATGCGCGCAGCCAGGTCTTCCTCGCCGAGCACGAGGCGGACGGGCAGCTCGCCGTCATCAAGGTGCCGGCACCCGAGATGCGCAACGATGATACCTATATGCAGCGGTTCATGCTGGAGGACTGGATCGCGCGGCAGGTGGCGAGCCCGCATACGCTGAAAGTGTTCGAGCGGGAGCGGGGGCGGAGCCACCTCTACATCGCCACCGAATATGTCGATGGGCAAACGCTGAGCCAGTGGATGCTCGACAATCCACGGCCGGCGCTCGATGTGGTGCGAGACATCGTCGAGCAGATCGCCAAGGGCCTCAGGGCCTTCCACCGGCTGGAACTGGTGCACCAGGACCTGCGGCCCGACAACGTGATGATCGACCGCACCGGGACGGTGAAGATCATCGATTTCGGCTCGACCAAGGTGCCGGGCGTGATCGAGGCCCAGCCGGTGCCGGGCGGCGACGAGGTGTTGGGGACGCTGCAGTTCACGGCGCCGGAAACGCTGCTCGGGCTGGGCAGCACCGCGCGCTCCGACATCTTCTCGCTCGGCGTCATCGCCTATCAGATGCTGACCGGGGCGCTGCCCTATGGGGCGAGTGCGGCCCGGCTGCGGAACAGCGCCGACGTGGAGAGGCTGCGCTACGTGCCGCTTGCCGATCGCCAGGTGGAGGTGCCGCGCTGGGTCGACCGGGCGCTGGAGAAGGCCGTCCACCCCGATCCCGAGCGCCGCTACGAGGTGCTCTCCGAATTCACCCACGACCTCAGCCGCCCCGGCCCCGACTTCGCCGGCCAACCCGAACGCATGGTGCACAAGGACCAGCTGCGGTTCTGGAAACTGCTGTCGCTGGTGCTGGCGGTGATGGTCGTGGCGCTGGCGGTGATGGTGGTGATGGGATAGGGCCGCCAGGCCCGAGGTCTGGCGGCCGCTGCCGAGGTCAGGTGACAGTGACGTCGTGCTCCACGCCTTCGAAGAAGATGCGGACGTGATCGCCCTGGTCAACCCCGTTTGTCGCGTGCTGGAGCGTGGCGACGTCGACGAAGTTGGTGCCGGTGCCTGAAGTATCGACCTGGAGTGTGGCACTGCCTCCGTTGTTAGACGCATCGGCGTCAACCACACGCACGTAGTTGCTTACGGTGTCGCCTGTGGTGAACACCGCGTCCAGGAGACCTCCGATATCGAGAACGTCGCCCGACGCGCCGACGACGAAGTCGGTGATGGTGTCCTTGTTGGCCGCACCGCTTTCGGCGAAGACGAAGCGATCGGTGCCGTTGCCGCCCGTCAGCGTGTCATTGCCGAGGCCGCCAATGAGCACGTCATCCCCATCGCCACCGGAGAGGATGTCGTTGCCGGCGAGGCCATAGAGACGATTGGCGTTGCTGTCGCCGGTAAGGGTATCGGCGG
>DATCRS010000052.1:0-3009 GCA_036568845.1 Devosia sp.
GTGCGGCTCTGGTACAAGCCCTTCGTCACGCTGATCTGGCTGGGCGCGCTGCTGATGGCCGGTGCCGGCTTCCTCTCGCTCACTTACCGGCGCCTCCGTGTCGGGGCGCCGCAGCCGGCGCAAAAGCCGGTGGCGGCCGAATGAGGGCGTTGCTCGCCACGTTGGTGCTGCTGGCCGGGTTGGCGCCGGCCTTTGCCGTCAACCCGGACGAAATGCTGGCCGACCCGGCGCTGGAAGCGCGGGCCCGCGACATTTCCGCCAATCTCCGCTGCCTCGTCTGCCAGAACCAGTCCATCGACGACAGCGATGCTGACCTGGCGCACGACCTCCGCGTCCTGGTGCGGGAGCGGCTCGTGGCCGGGGATACGAACGCGGAGGCGATGCAGTACATCGTCGACCGCTATGGCGAATATGTGCTGCTCAACCCCGTCGTCGCCCCGCACACGATCCTGCTGTGGCTGACGGCGCCGGTGGCGCTGCTGATCGGCGGTGTGGCGGTGTTCTTGGGGGCACGGCGCAGGCGAGCGGCCGAGGTGCCGGCGGAGTTGACCGACGAGGAAAAGCGGGCGCTGGAGGGATTGAAGGAGCGGTGACAACTTCGACATCCCGAGCCCCTCTCTTGCTCGGCTAAGGACTTAGCAAGAGCTAAGTCCAAGGCCTCGCGTTCTCCCCCGCAAGGGGGGAGAGGCCCGACTGAGAGATCGGTTCTTGACCCTCTCCCCCCTTGCGGGGGAGAAAGCGATTTCCTGGGTTTAGCTTGAGCCTCTTCGCGAAAGCTAAGCCCTTGGAAATCGCAAGAGAGGGGCGCGGGATGTTGCGCTTTGCGCGGACTCAGCTGCAACTTCCTCCCCGTGACCTTCCTCCCCGCAACCCTCACTCCATTGATAGCGCTCGCATTGATCGTGCTGAGCTTTGTCACCTCGCTCATCACGGCGACGTTCAGCCTGGGCGGCGGGACGCTGATGGTGGCGGTGCTGGCCGTGGTGTTTCCGCCGGCGGTGGTGGTGCCGCTGCATGGGGCCATCCAGCTCGGTTCCAATGGCGGTCGGGCCATCGTGCAGCGTGGCCATATCCAGTGGGGGTTCGTCAAATGGATCGCCGCCGGCGCGGTGCTCGGGACCATCGCCGGCGGCCAGTTCGTGACACTGCTGCCCGAGCGGATCTTCACCGCAGTGATCGGCGCTTTCGTCCTCATCACCACCTGGCTGCCGCAGCCCAAGGTGGTCGGCACCAGCCGGGCGGTGCAGTTCGTGGGCGGCGCGGTGATCTCGGCGATCTCGATGCTGGTGGGCGCGACGGGCCCGCTGGTCGCGGTGTTTTTGAAGGGCATCCCGGAGCGGCAGCAGCTCGTCGCCACGCACGCGATGCTGATGACCTTCCAGAACACCTTCAAGGTCATCGTCTTCGTCGTGCTCGGCTTCGCCTTTGCCGACTACCTGCCGCTCATCCTTGCCATGGTGCTCGCCGGCTTCGGCGGCACGGCGCTGGGCAGCCGGCTGCTGGTTAAGGTGCCGGAGGCGGCGTTCCGCTGGGGTTTCAAGATCATCCTGACCGTGGTCGCGCTCGACCTCCTGCGCGCGGCGATCTTCCCGGCCTAAAGTGTCCGCGCCGTCGCGTACCAGGCTGCTGCCGCGGCACTCACCTCGCCCTGCATGGCCTTGAGGTCGTCGGCGAGGCGCTGGAAGGTGGGCGAATTGGTGCGCTGCGCCAGCATTTCGCGGAAGGCGTCGGTCCAGCCTTCGTCCTTGAATGGGTCGCTGAGCGCGGCGCTCATCACCTGCAGCACGGTCGAGTAGACGCCATGGATCTCGGCCAGCCGCTCGCCCTCCGGGACGAGGCCGGTCTCGCCGAGCCGGCGGAGTACCTCCGCCGTGGTCGCGTGGGGCAAGGCAATCGCAGCGCGCGCCACGAGCTGTGCCGACTGCGCGATGAACTCGAGATCGACGAGGCCGCCGGCTGTGAGTTTCAGGTCGAAGGGATGCCGTGGCGGCCGCTCCTTGGCCATCAGTGCGCGCATCGAGGTGACATCGTCGATGGTCTTTGCGACGTCCCGTGGCCGGGAAAGGATCTCCTGCACCGCGGCGTCGATGGTTTCCCCGAACCCGGCATCGGCGATCAGCACTCGTGCCCGGCTCAGGGCCATGTGTTCCCACGTCCAGGCGCTCTCGTGCTGGTATTGGATGAAGCCGCGAAGGCTCGTAGCCAGCGGGCCGGCATTGCCGGAAGGCCGCAAGCGCATATCGGCCTCATAGAGAACGCCCTCGGAAGTCGGCGAGGTCACCGCCGCGACGAGGCGCTGGGTGAGGCGGGTGAAGTACTGGTTCACCGCCAGCGGCTTTTCGCCGTCGGACTCTTCGGCCTCGCCGGCCACGTCGTAGAGCAGGATGAAGTCGAGATCCGAGCTCACCGTCATCTCGCCGCTCGCCATCTTGCCGAAGGCGAGGAGCGCGGCACTGGCCCCCGGGATCGTGCCGTGGCGCCTGGTGAACTCTTTGCGCACCGCGGCGAAGAGATGGGTCAGCATGGTTTCGGCAAGAGCCGTGAACTGCTCGCCGGCGCGCTCGGCGGTCACCGTACCGGCAAGGAGGCCCGCCGCGATGAGGAATTTTTGCTCCTGCCCGATGATGCGGGCGCGGTCGATCAGCTCGGAATAGTCACGCGCCTCCTCGAGGAAGGCGCCGACCTTCTGCACCAGCAATTTGCGGCGGCGGACTTCGTCGGCGAAGGCCGGGTCGATCAGCGCGTCCATCACATGGGCACGGTGGATGACGGCGTCGGCCATGCGCGGCGACGAGGCCATCAGCGCTACCAGCAGGGTGCGGAGGCTCTCATGCTGGCGGAGGAGGGCAAAGAGCTGCACGCCGCTGGGCAGCCGGCCGAGGAAATTGTCGAAACGCGCCATGGCCTCGTCGGCATTGCCGGCGCTGGCGATGGTCTTCAATAGCGCCGGCAAGAGCTCGGTGAGATGCGCGCGGGCGGCGGCGGCGCGGGTCGCCGCGTAGCCGCCAT
>DATCRS010000053.1:0-3461 GCA_036568845.1 Devosia sp.
GCTCGAGACGGGACACCCGCTGCTGATCATCTCGGCCTCGGGCGGCGCGCGCATGATGGAGGGCATCGCCTCGCTGATGCAGCTGGCGAAGGTCTCGGCCGGGCTGGCGAAGCTCGACGACGCGGGCATCCCCTACATCTCCATCATGACGGACCCGACTACGGGTGGCGTCACGGCCAGCTTCGCCATGCTGGGCGACCTGAACATCGCCGAGCCGGGCGCGCTGATCGGCTTCGCCGGGCCGCGTGTCATCGAGCAGACCATCCGTCAGAAGCTCCCCGAGGGCTTCCAGCGCTCGGAGTTCCTGCTGGAGCATGGCTTCCTCGACGCCATCGTGCCGCGCAAGGAGATGAAGCAGTACCTCATCCAGGCGCTGTCGTGGATGACGGCTGCGGCAGCGGTCTAGCTGGTTCCCTCTCCCCATACTTTTGGTCGCAAAGTCTTCTAAAGACAGTGCTTAAGTCTGGACTTCGGTCTTGGTCCGCGCCGGTCAGGCAGGGTTGGCTGGATGGCGGGGTTCCTCCTTCTTTAAGTTTGACAGAGAAAGGGGAGTAAATCGGCACCTGGGAGATGGTGGGTATCCGGTTTATTTTGTTTAAGTTGCGAGATGGTCTGGGGACTGAGGGGGTTGACAGCTTCGGTGGGCTGGCTGTGGGTCTTTGGTGTTCCCGGTGCTTCCTTGAGCATCCTGCAAAAAAATGCGGGGGTTCCTCGGCTTCGGCTCAGCCTTCGCTCGGAATGACAAGGTTGTGGCGGCTGCAAACCCACGTCTCGAAGTCGAGACGTGGGGCACCCGTTTTCAGTACTGTCGCACCGTCTTTATTGTCGTCCTGTAGCGCAGCGGAAAAAACTGCTTCGCTGTGGACAGAAGTAAATCCATAGGTGGATGCGACCTAGGCCATGCGCTGGAAGGTGGTGCGCAACGGCTGCGGTTTGAGGCGGGTAGCGTGGATGAAGCCCTTTTCGCCGCGGGTCTCCGCTCCCCAGGTATCTTTTGTCTGCTCCTTTGCGGGAGTCTCTTTTGGCTTGGCCGGGATCTCGCGGACGGGGCCGGCCCAGGAGTCGGCCTCGACCTGCGCGATGGTCTCGCGGTCGTAGCCCATGCGCTCGAGGATCGGCAGCTCGTCGCGGTCGAGCGTTGATTCCATCAGCACCGGCGCTTTGGCTGAGGCGGCGGACGGCGGAAGGGCTACGTGGGCGACGGCAGCAGCGGCGACAGGCGCCAGCTCCGCGGCCTCCTTGGCGGCGGCCTTGCCTGCCTGCTGCCCGGCGAGCAGGGTGGCGGTGAAGTTGTCCATCATGCGTTGCACGCACTTCTGGCCGCAGAGGTGGCGTGCGTTGCGGCGCGACTTCTGCGGCGACTCCCAGCCCCGCAGGCGGATCTCGCCCTTGATCTCATCCGCCACAAACCATCGGCTCGTTCCTTCGAGCCGCTCCGCTCCGCACATATCGCAGTTGATCGCCTGCCGAATCATCCCCGTTCTCCCTTGGCGTGCCTCGTATTGGCACAGTGCTTTCATCGGCAGAGATTTTGGGGGGATGAATGAAAGTTTTCTCAGAGTGCGGGCTACTCGGTCAGGGACGAAGCTCCGGTTGCGTTGGTCATCTTCGCTGTGCCTGCTATCGCCGCGGTCATCGTGTGGTGGAGGGCAGCTAGCGCCTGATAGCCTGCACCTCAAGATACTCATTGCTGATGCGCGTGTGCGTCTTCGGATCGTCCGCTGTGTTAGCCGACGACCACAGCTTCTCCAGCTCCTTCGCGAAGGCCTTTTGCCCTGCGTCATCGAGCCGTGAGAAGGCCATCTTCGTCGGGCCGAAGTAGGTGCGAAACATCTCGACCGTCTGCGCAGGCGAGATGGGCAGGTCGAAGACGATGGGGATGATTTTCGTCGTCACATCGCGGAAGCATGGGTCGAGCCTCTCCTTCACCGTCGCCTCGTCGCCCCACAACACCGAAGGCACGACGCCGGGCGGCGGCGGCACATGCTTTGCGCTCAGCCGGAACATCTCGCCGGTAAAGCTCGCGGGATTCCAGTTCGCCATCGCGAGTCTGCCGCCGGGCTTGAGCACGCGGGCCATCTCGCTTGCCACCAGATCGGGCCGCGGCGCAAACATCGCGCCGAACATCGTCACCACGGCGTCGAAGCTCGCATCGGCGTAGGGCAGGCGCTCGGCGTCGCCCTCGTCGAAGTCGATGCTCAGCTTCTCCGCTGCGGCGCGTGCATCCGCCTGCTCCAGCAGGTTGGTCGCGATGTCCACGCCGGTGACGATGCAGCCGGAGCGCGCCAGCGGCAGCGCAAGGTTGCCGGTGCCGGTGGCGATGTCGAGCACACGCGTCCCCTTAGGCAGGGCCAGCCGCTGCACAAACTCCTCCGCACTGCCGGTGATCGTCTTCGCGATGACGCCGAAGTCTCCGGCCATCCACGTGGCGCGCATGCCATCCTTGATCTGCTCGATGGTGGGTCCGGCGGGGTTCATGGGCTTTCTCCCAACTTGAGATTGCGTGACTGATGTGATGGCGTGATGCCTCTACCCGGCGTGCGACTCGTAAGGACCGAACGATGCTGTGATGCGGTTGGACTCGTCCGCGTTGGACAGCACGAAGATGCGGTAGCGCGCGCCGCCCTCTTCCACGCGCACCACGACGTGGCCGTTCGAGCTCTTGAAGTCGTCGGTGCGCTTGTTGGTGATCTTCAGCTCGGGTTTGAGCGCGGTGGCGAAGACGTCGCGCTCGCCGGGATACAGCGACTTGCTGTACACGCTCGCCAGCGTGCTCACGGTGGGATGCGCCGAGTCCCACGCCAGCAGGACGAAGACCCGCGGCCGCAGCGCGCGTACGTACCCCGGTCCTTCGGCGTCGTAGTAGCCGTGGTGGTTGAAGACCGCGACCGACACCGGGCCGCAGGCCTCTGCCGCGGGCGTCTCCACATCGCGCCAGGGGTCCTTGCCGTAGTTGGTGCCCGAGGGCAGGTCGCCGCCGGTGTAGTACGCAAACGCGCCATACTTCAGCCGGATCGCGCAGGAGCAGCAGTTCTCGCTGGGATAGTCCTCCGGCTTCATGCCTGCGAGATCGGGGAAGAGCTTCTTCGTCGCAATACCCTGCCCCGTCCACACCTCGCCGTTGGCGATCAGGTTGCGGACCTCGAAGTTCGGATAGGCCGCGGCCTTCTTGAGCAGCTTGAACTGCGTGTTCACGCCGGGCTTGAAGCGCTCGACCGTTGCGCCCTTCTTCACCTGCGCGGCGAGGAAGGCACGGTAGTTGTTGATCATGGGAGCAAATGGAGCGCCGGGGGGCGCCGGGTAGTTGTAGTCCGGCCAGGCGCGGTCGACGAAGCGTTTGACCGGCACGATGTTGGCGACGTCGGTGATGCCGGTGAGCTTGTAGCCGCCGCCGGGGGCGTCAGGCAGACCGGGCGTCAGCTCGCCGAGATGATCGTCGTGCAGGTGCGTGTTCATGAAGG